>JACDAZ010000201.1 GCA_013695175.1 Flavisolibacter sp.
CTATTGATTCTACCATTTCAACATCTACTGCAGCTATTACAAAAATTTTAAATTTTGACAGTATAATTTTTAAGCGACATGCATTCTACAATTTTAATAATCCAATATCCCGGATTGATTCGGAAAGGGCTGTGGAAGGGAAAGAAATTTTTTTCTATGCTATTTTAGGGTTGCTTATATTCTTTGCTCTTATTAAAAATGGTTTTCCACGCTATATGCAGGATCTTTTTAGGCTGTTTTTTCAAACTTCGGTTAAACAAAGACAGCTTAAGGACCAGTTAATGCAAGCGCCATTACCATCCTTATTATTAAATATCTTCTTTGTAATAACTATAGCATTTTTCCTGAACCTTGTTTTTCAATTTTATAATCTTGGCAGCCATATAGATTTTTGGATTCTCTTACTTTATTGCGGGTTGGGTCTGGTAATAATTTACAGTATCAAATTTTTGTTCTTAAAACTTTTTGGTTGGTTATTTCGAATTTCTGAAGCAACAGATACATATATATTTATTGTATTCACAACAAATAAGGTCATCAGTATTTTTTTAATTCCCTTTATTATATTGATGGCTTTTTCATCCGGAACAGTAAAACAATCAGCCTTAGGTTTAAGTTTATTAATTGTTGGGTTCTTTTTTTTATATCGTTTTTACCTTGCTTTTGTATCAACACACAGGTATATTAAAATAAAGTTCTTTCATTTCCTTCTTTACTTAATTGCCTTTGAAATAGTGCCTTTATTATTGATTAACAAACTGTTGTTTCAATTTCTGGGTTAATTGATTAATTTTGCACTCACTTTAGCATCCGCATATGATAAAAAATGAGGTATCTAAGGCAGCTCCATCTTTAAAATCTAAAAAAAGGATTTTAATTACGCAGCCCCGGCCCGAAAGCGAAAAGTCTCCTTACTTTGATCTTGGTAGAAAACATAATGTTGATCTAGACTTTCAACCTTTTATCAGGCTTGAACCTATTCCAGCAAAAGATTTCAGGAAACAAAAGATTGATGTACAGGCACATTCAGCAGTTATATTAACCAGCCGCAATGCCATAGATCATTTTTTCAGAATGTGTGAGGAAATGCGTATTTCTGTGTCACAGGATACTAAATACTTCTGTATTACCGAAGCTGTTGCACTTTATCTTCAAAAATTTATTCTTTACCGCAAGCGTAAAGTATTTTATGGTGCGGATGGTACAAATAAGAGCTTGTTTGATGTAATAAACAAACACAAAAGCAATGAAAGGTTTTTATATGTGTGCTCTGAAAACCAACAGGATAGCGATATAACAGGTTGGTTAAAAAGCAATGCTTGCGATTTTTCTCTTGCTTTCATGTATCGCACAGCCAGTAACGATGTTGCTGATATTTTATCAAGTATAGAATATGATGTTATATGCTTTTTTACGCCCAGCGGTGTAAAAAGTTTGTTTGATAATGTTCCAAAGTTTAAACAAAATGGTACAGCAATAGGAGCTTTTGGAAGTAATACTTTTAAAGCTGTTGAGGAAGCTGGACTGGAGCTTTCTATAAAAGCACCTTTGCCTCAGTTTCCATCTATGGTTGCAGCATTAGATCAATTTCTGGCTTCTACAGTCAAAAAGAAATAAATCATTAAAAAATAATGGAAGCATCCGGCAACGGGTGCTTTTTTTGTTCGTACAATTATTGCAGGCAATACAAAAACTTCTTATGCCACCCCATACTAACCGGTTATCCAAAGAATCAAGTCCTTATTTATTACAACATGCTCATAATCCGGTTGATTGGTATCCATGGAGCGAAGAAGCCTTTTTAAAAGCAAAAAAAGAAGATAAGCCGGTTTTGGTTTCAATTGGTTACGCTGCCTGCCATTGGTGCCATGTAATGGAAAGGGAAAGTTTTGAAGACCCTGATGTTGCTGCTATAATGAATGAAAACTTTGTCAATATTAAAGTTGACAGGGAAGAAAGACCTGATGTTGATGGAATATATATGGATGCGGTTCAGGCTATTGCAGGAAGTGGAGGTTGGCCTTTAAATGTTTTTTTAACACCTGAAGGAAAACCCTTTTATGGGGGAACTTATTTTCCACCACATCGTGCCTATAACCGGGCTTCGTGGCGTGAAGTATTAACATCAATAGCTGAAGCTTATAAACAAAAAAAAGATGAAATTGAAAACCAGGCTGAGGTGCTTACTGATCATTTAAGAAATTCAAATGCATTGGATCAAATTTCCAATGCTGCATCAGATTATAATGAACAAAATGTAAAAGATGCTATACAAAATGCCTTAAAAC
>JACDAZ010000222.1 GCA_013695175.1 Flavisolibacter sp.
TAGAAATTCACCCATTACACCACCCAGTTTATTATGTTGCGATGCAATTAAAGTCATTACATGTTGATAATCTGCACCATTACTTACATGGTTATCTACAAAAACATCAGGATCCAGGTAATGAAAAATTTTAGCAAATGAAAAAGCATTCCTGGAATCCATCTTTATAAAATCCCGGTTCAGATCCAGGTTTTGTGCATTCCCTCTAAACCCTTTTTCAACAGGACCATTTTGATCTATTCTGTAATTATTACTTCTGTTTAATGCACCACCAATATTATAAACTGGTATTATAGCCAGCACTACTGAAGAAGGTAGTTTGTATTTTCCTTCTGTAATTTCTCTCACCAGTATCATACTCGCATCAATACCATCAGGTTCGCCGGGATGGATGCCATTATTTACAAGAATAATATTTCTGCCTTTCTTTTTTAAAGAGGTAGGATTAAAATCCTTATCTGTTGAAACCATAACCAGGTGCAACGGATAACCTGCGTCTGTTACTCCCATTTCCTGCACGTGTAAAATGGGTGAAGCTGCATCTAATTTTTTCCACCATTCAATAACCTCGTGATAAGTTGCTGATTCTTTACCTCCGGAACTTTCGAAACGGGTTGTAAATTTTTGACCTTTTGAAGAAATTGAAGTCATTACCAATAAAAGTAAAACAAGATTACGCATACTGCTAATTTAAGAATGGCTTTGTAAACTATTGTAAAATAGGTGTGGCAATAAAAAAAGCGTTCACAAGTGAACGCTTTAATAATGAAATAAATGTTATTATGCTAAAGCATTTGTTCTTTTAGTAAGCTTTCTTTTTAAGTTGCTGGCTTTATTTTTATGAATAACACCACGTTTTGCCAGTTTATCAATCATAGAAATCACTTCAGGAAGTTTTTCCGAAGCGGCAGCTTTTTCTTCAATTGTTCTGATATCACGAATGGCATTACGGGTTGTTTTGCCAAAATAGCGGTTGCGTTCACGACGTTTAGCCGACTGACGCATATCTTTCTTTGTTGCCTGATGATTAGCCATGAATCTGAAATTTGGGAGGCAAAAGTAGGGGAAACATTTTGAATTTATGCTTTGAATGGAGAGATTTTACATTTCTTTTTACCAAAAGCTGCTAATATAGACACCCAATTTGCTGAAAAAGCATGCAAATTATAAACTATTGTAGTTTAATGATCAATCAACCACCTCTTTCTGCCTTAGGCTAAGGAATGCCTTTGGCTGTTTTCAGTTTATTTTGACCGATATTTGCCTCCCTAAACTTAAGTTCAATCCAAATTTTCCCCTTCATGAAGGATTTTTCATATATAACTCATTCACACCCTTCTTACATAGAGAATTTATACAGGGATTATGTTCAAAATCCTGAGAATGTAGATCCTGAATTTCGCAAGTTTTTTGAAGGCTTTGATTTTGCCTTGTCACATGGAAATGGTCACACAGTTACTGACAAAGATGCTGCAGTTGTGGAATCTGCAGGCGATATGACAAAAGAGTTTGCCGTTTATAATCTTATAATTGCCTATCGCTATAAAGGTCATTTGATTGCTAATACCAATCCTATCAGGGCCAGGAAAGACAGGGGTGCCAATCTCGATTTAAATTTTTTTGGATTATCTGATGCAGATCTTTCGTCTTCTTTTGCTGCAGGTTCATTTATAGGTTTAGGTAAAGCAACGCTAAATGAAATTATTGAAAAGCTTAAAAAAATTTATACATCCAGTGTTGGTATTCAATATAAATATATAACCAGGCAGGATAAGCTTGATTGGCTGGAAAAGGAATTTGAAGACAGTATGTTAAAGCCAATAAGCAATGATATCAAAAGAAGAATTTTAGAAAAGTTAAATCACGGAGTCATTTTTGAAAAGTTCCTTCACACAAAATATATTGGACAAAAAAGATTTTCATTAGAAGGCGGCGAAACTACAATAGCTGCTTTGGATAGTATTATAAATACAGCAGCAGAATATGGTGTAAGGGAAGTTGTTCTGGGTATGGCGCATAGGGGTAGGTTAAATGTGCTGGCTAATATACTGGGTAAGACTTACGAACAAATATTTAGTGAATTTGAAGGCACTGCTATATTAGACCAAACTATGGGAAGTGGTGATGTAAAATACCATTTGGGATATAGTAGTGAGGTAGAAACGCCAACAGGAAAGAAAGTGAATCTAAAACTTTCGCCAAATCCCTCTCACCTTGAAGCTGTCAACCCTGTTGTCCTGGGATTTGCAAGGGCTAAAGCAGATTGTTTATATCACTCTGAATTTGATTCTGTTCTTCCTATATTAATTCATGGAGATGCCTCACTTGCCGGACAAGGAGTAGTTTATGAAATTTTACAAATGAGTAAGTTGAGTGGTTATTATACAGGTGGTACCATTCATTTTGTCATTAATAATCAAATTGGTTTTACAACTGATTTTGAAGATGCCCGCAGTTCTGATTATAGTACATCAATTGCGGCAACTATTCATGCTCCTGTTTTACATGTAAATGGCGATGATCCGGAAGCAGTGATACGGTGTGTGGAGTTGGCAACAAAATATCGCCAGGAATTTAATGCTGATGTTTTTGTAGATATGGTGTGCTATCGTAAACATGGTCATAATGAAGGCGATGATCCAAAATTTACTCAGCCTCACTTATATGCTATCATAGATAAGCATCCTAATCCACGGGAAACATATGTTCAGAGGCTTTTAGATTCCGGTGAGCAGGATGCTAAGGAATTAGCAAAAGAAATGGAAAAGAAATTCTGGTCGGATTTGCAGGAAAGGCTGGATGAAATAAAACAAAATCCATTGCCTTATAATTATCAACAACCGGAATTGTGGTGGCAAAGTTTACGCAAGGCTACTGAAAATGATTTTGAACAATCACCGGTTACTGCTATTAGCGAAGAGGAATTTAAAAGACTGTTTAAAGGATTAATGACTTATCCTGAAGGTTTTAAGCCCCTGCGAAAAGTTGAAAAGCTGTTGAATGACAAGGTAAAATTCTTTGAAGCGGAACAAAGGGTTGATTGGGCGACCGGGGAGTTATTAGCTTATTCAAGTTTGGTAGTTGAAGGAAAAGAGGTTCGCATGAGCGGACAGGATGTTAAAAGAGGAACTTTCTCTCACAGACATGCCATTATAAGAGATGAAAATACGGACAAGGGGTATAACCGAATTAATCATTTCCAGGAAGATCAATCAAAGTTTAGGGTATATAATTCTTTATTGAGTGAATTTGCTGTATTAGGATTTGAATATGGTTATGCCATGGCAAATCCGAATACTTTAGTTGTATGGGAAGCACAGTTTGGTGATTTTATAAATGGTGCTCAAATCATTATTGATCAATTTTTAGTTTCTGCTGAACAAAAGTGGCAACGCATGAATGGAGTTGTTTTATTGCTGCCACATGGTTATGAAGGACAGGGTCCGGAACACAGTAGTGCCCGCCTTGAAAGGTTCTTACAAATGTGTGCTGAAATGAATATTGTAATTGCCAATATTTCAACATCTGCCAATTTCTTTCATGCATTACGCCGGCAACTGGCTTGGCCTTTCCGCAAACCACTGGTAGTATTTTCGCCCAAAGCAAATCTGAGATTACAGGCTACTTATTCGCATATCAATGAATTTACAAACGGTTCATTTAAAGAAGTAATGGATGATGTGTATGTATCAGATCCTACTAAAGTGAAAAAAGTTTTGTTCTGTAGTGGCAAAATATATTTTGATCTTGCAGATAAACAACAGAAAGATGAAATAAAAGATACCGCCATTATAAGAGTAGAACAATTATATCCTTTACCAATAAAGCAACTAGATGCTTTGTACAATAAGTATAATCGTGCAACCTGGTTTTGGGTTCAGGAAGAACCACTGAATATGGGTGCTGCTTCTTTTCTGCAAATGAATTTAAAAAGCATCAATTTTGGAATTATTAGCAGGCAGCCAAGTGCATCGCCTGCCAGTGGCTTTAATAAAGTGCATACACAAGAACAAAATGAAATAATAGAAACAGCTTTTTCTATTTAATGATTATGTTTTATTA
>JACDAZ010000312.1 GCA_013695175.1 Flavisolibacter sp.
TCTATAGAAAACTTTTGAAAATAACGCACAAAAGCACGATGACCTGCCATTGATTTCCATCCAAACATTTGTTGTATTACACCATCAAAACGGGTCACTTCAAGATGCTCATACCTGCTTGCCCCACACCAGATCGATAGAATAAATTGAACAATAAGCTGAACCGGATCATACCCTCTGTTTGAACCCTCAACAGGTAAAGGGGCGTCGTTTAGCACTTCTGCAAATGACATTTTCTCCATCATTTTTTGAAGTATGGCTATACCACCCCAGGCTGTTATTTCCTTATCTGTAAATTCTATTTTAAGGTTTGACATTGCGTAAGAAATTCTTACGCCTAATTTCCTGCTTCAATTTGATTAGTATGCAAAAAGAAATTAACACCAGCAAGGGTTTCGGTGCAAAAACTCCTAATGACCGTCATTAGAAAACTTTGCTAATGAACTTTTTGGGTTTAATTCTTATCAGTATTGAAAATAAATCTCCGTAGCTCCATATCCAAAAGAAGGATGGTATTGGTTGATAAAAGATTTTACTTCACGCTTTAGTCGAAGTATATCATGAATTTCATCTCGTAAACGCCCGCTGCCCAATCCATGAACAATTATCAGTTGCGCCTGGTAATGTGCCACTGCCAGGTCGTACCATTTTTCAAATTCTTTTATTTGCATACTTAGTATTTCACCATTGGATAATCCTTTCCAATCATCCATCAATTTTTCGATGTGGAGGTCAACAACTGTACGTGCAGGCGGTAAATATTTACGGGTTTCTTTGGCATTGTAAATTTTTATTCCCCTTGCCAGCAAAGGATCCAAATCAAATTTTTCTTCTTCTTTTTTATCAGGAAATGTATCAAATAATTTATCCTTAAAGGTTGCTTCACCTTTTTGTTTTAATTGTTCAATCCTGTCGAATAATTGTTTTGGCTTGAGCTTTATAAAAGTTTCATAATAATCAACTTTATTTTTTTCAGGTTGCAGTAATGAAAATTCAAAACTAAATGAGGGGCTGTCGCTCATGTCAGAAAAAGCAACATCATGAATATAGAAATCTTCAAATGGTTTTATTTCTGATTTCAGATCAAATTCAGGTTTACCAAAAAATTGCAGGTTGTAAATAAAATTATAAGTTCTTTCAGTACTGTTTATTAAATGAATTTTCAATTGCTCCACTACATCATCACCAAATTCATCTGTATCAAAAACCGGGAGAAAAGAAAGCCATACACCATCAACAATTTTTTGAGCAGGTATCTTTTCTTTACGTACATCATCAATGTATATTTTTTCTTTTTTCTGCGGAAACAATTTTTTTTCTGTAAATCTCTTGAAATAAGGAAAATCCAATTGATCTATATAAGCAGGAAATTTTACACCTCTTACATCTACCATCACCATTTTATTATTGATGATATCAACCACTTCACCCTCTTCATTTGAATGAAGAACCAAAACCTTGTCTCCTACCTGAAATTTCATCCTGTAAATTTAATCAAGTTAGCCTGTTTAGTCCTTCCCTAAGCTCCCACTCCATATTATGTCTTGCTTTGTTGTCATGCACAACAAATGCGGAAGTAAAAAAAATATTGTATTGTTTCAATAGCTTTTTCAGGAAACCTGCTCTTCCTGTTTTATATAAAAAAAAAGGAACTTTCTGGTATTCTTTACGCATATTCAGCATATAGGTTTCATATTCTTCTTCTGAAGAGGCGAGTATGGAAAGATCAAAATCAAGAAAAAACTTCAGATCATCATCAACCAATTTATTGGAGGCATGATCTTCTGTTGCTAAAATATATTCAGAAACTTTTGTAATAACATGTGACTCCACACCCAATAATGCTAATTCTTCAGAAGCCCGTTTTGCACTCCTTTTTTCGTTTTGGGATAAACCTGCTTTATAGATTACATCATGATAAAAAATAGAGAATTGTACTGTTATTTTATCAGTTATGAAAGAAGCATATTCATCAGTTAGTTCAAGAAGCTTTAGAATATGTTGTGTAGTATGATAATATCTTCCCGGACTGTTATAATCTTTTTCCAATTGCAGATACAGTTCTTGCTTAACTGTTTTGTCTGCAGGAAACTTTTCAACCAGGTGTTGCCAATAATCTAAAAGAGTTTTATGTGTCATTACTGTACATAATCAACAGGTTTGTCTTCGGGTTCATCAGAAATATTTGCCGGATGAACTTTTGATGCCTGCCACGGAGTAAGTTTAGCAATTTTTATTCCCATATAAGCAAAAAATATGGTCATAAAAGGACTG
>JACDAZ010000326.1 GCA_013695175.1 Flavisolibacter sp.
TTTTCCTATGAAACAGTGTGTACATAGCTACTGCGGAATAAGGCGCTGGATCTGTCTTTAGATCAAGGATAATTACAAACTTCAATCATGTAGTATACCACTCAAAAGTCAAAGACTGGTTCAGCGCCTTTTTTTCGTTTACTAATATCATTCGGCAAAACAGATGATTTAACGAAAAAACCAGCGCCTCCCGTTGCTGCGAATAACACGCAGCAGAGTGATGACCCTAAATTTTTACAACTTCAGACTGTTGACTCGGACGATTCAAAAGCTTGGGTGGTGAGCTTTAATGAATGATCCGCATTGAATCGTCCTGCCTTTTTTTTGGGCAAGCAAAAAAAGTGAAATAAGTATGTTTAATAAATAGAAACGACTTACGTTGTAGACATAATATTCTTTTATGTACTTTTTGGCATTGCCACAAAAAGTACCAAAAAGGTCTAGAAAAAAGCAATTGCTCCGCTGCTTTTTCCAGGCCAGCGCACTTTGGCAATAGTCCTTAAACTATAGTTTTTGTTTTCAATTGCCTGGTTGTCGTATTATGCGACGATACTGCAGGCGCTGTATTCCGCTTAGCATTTCCTATAAAGCAGTTTGTACATAGCTAATGCGGAATAAGGCGCTGGATCTGTCTTCAGATCAAGGATAATTACAAACTTCAATCATGTAGTATACCACTTAAAAGTCAAAGACTGGTTCAGCGCCTTTTTTTCGTTCACATATATCATTCGGCAAAACAGATGATTTAACGAAAAAACCAGCGCCTCCCGTTGCTACGAATAACACGAAGCGGAGTGATGACCCTAAATTTTTACAAGTGCAGACTGTTTCTCCGGACGATTCATCAGCTGAGTGATGAACTTTAAAGAATGTTCGCATTGAATCGTCCTGCCTTTTCCCTGCCTGCCGGTTTGGTTACTTTCTTTGGGCAAGCAAAGAAAGTAAAATCATTATGTCTGATGGTAAAGGGTTTTATGAGATTGCTTTCCCGAAACATTTCCGGGACAGGCTGTTCCTCGCAGTGACGTTTCAATTTATGAGACTGCTTCAATTTTTAATTTTTATTTTTGCATTCAATTTAAAATATGAGCCAGGCATTTGTAAGAGAAGAAGAAGGACAGTGGCTGCACGATGTTCAGCCCACACTTAATGCATTGATCAATTTCCTAACGAGGGAAAACAACGGCATCCGTGTTTATGAAAAGAAAAATTTTCTTGATCCTAAAACCAACCGGCAGGTTTATAGCATGAGTAACGGGCTCGACTATGCAAAAGATGATGAAGGGAAATGGTATGTTGTGTAGCAGATGTGCCAATGTGCAGATATGAATTGTGTAAATGCTTGATTTTAAATTCTAAGATTGCGGAACTTCCTTTTTACTCATAATATTGAGTAATTTTACTCAACGTATTGAGTAAATTGTTAAATATGTTCTACCGCCCTCATTTTGAAATAGTTATAAACAGAATTTTGGATGAAAATAATTTTAAAATTTGATTTACCTGATGCAATTCGAATTACAAATTGGTACTTCACTTCCTCGGTTGCTTAATATCTAAACTAAGTCTTATTAATAATATCCTCATTAATACATAACCCGCCCTTTTATTACCATCTACAAATGGGTGATTAACTACAATACTTTCAATAAGTGCCGCTGCTTTACGGATTGGTGAATTATAAAGTTCTTCTCCTTCAAATTTTTGAAAAGGTCTTAAAAGTGCAGATTCTAAAATTTGAATATTTCTAATGCCACTTGCCCCACCAAACTCTGATATTAAAAATTGATGTATAAATTCGGCATGTGAACGATAAATCATTGTGCCAGCCTCTTCAAAAGTTCTCTATCCTCAGAAAGTATTTTATTAAGTGAATTTGAACTTATAAAAGCATCATTGTGTTTTTGTTCCAGGTGCTGTAAAAAAATTAATAATTCCTGTAAAGCACCATCAGAAAAATGATCTAATACTTTATTAATCTCAGATTTAATTTCATCTTTTGACATAATGAAAGATTGTTTCTAAAGATATTTAAATTATAGAAAATTAAAGGTTCATTCCTTAAATTGTAATGGAAGGTTCTCAGTTATTAAGTAGAATTATTAACCCGATTTCCATAATACATGTTTTAGCTACCTTTATGACATGCTTTTTCACCGCAACTTTATATACTGGATTGACAAGCGCAGGTGGAAATATGTTTTTCTGCTCACCACACTGGAACTAAGCCATAAGAAATAAGAGACAAGGAACAAGGCACAAGGAACAAGGCACAAGAAACAAGGATCGAGGAACAAGGCACAAGGAGCAAGGCACAAGAAACAAGGAACAAGAATCAAGACAAAGGAGACCTTCCCGAAATTTCAAGGCTTGAACCTTATTTTTTATTTTTTATTTTCTAATTTTTCATTTTTAACCATGCCATATTATCATAAACTCGGTACCATACCTCATAAACGCCATACACAATTCAGAAAACCTGATGGTAATCTATATTCAGAACAATTATTTTCTACAGAAGGATTTTCAAACGACTATTCCCTTTTGTACCATGTACACCCACCAACACAAATAATAAAAACCGAAAAACCGGTGAACGTAGCACCGCAAATAGCAGAAGAAAGGATGCTGAGCCACCGCAGCTTTGAAGGATTTAAAATAAAACCGGAAAAAGATTACCTCGACAGCCGCAAACCTGTACTTGTAAATAATGATGTGCATATTGTACTGGCAGCACCACGGCAAGGCACAAACGAATATTTTTTTAAAAACGCCGATGCCGATGAAATGATCTTCGTGCATGAAGGATCAGGAGTTCTAAAAACACAATATGGCGAAATTTCGTTTGGTTATGGCGACTATTTAATTGTTCCGCGTGGATCTATGTACCAGATCAACTTTAATGATGAGAACAACCGCCTCTTCATTGTAGAATCATTTAGCCCGATACGATTTCCAAAAAGATATTTAAGTAAATATGGGCAGTTACTGGAACATTCGCCATTTACGGAAAGAGATCTTCGTCCGCCAACAAACCTGCAAACCTTTGATAAAAAAGGTGATTTTATAGTAAAGACAAAAAAGAAAGGTGTGCAGTATAATATTCATTATGGCACACATCCTTTTGATGTAATAGGGTGGGATGGTTATTGTTATCCTTTTGCTTTTTCTATTCATGATTTTGAACCTATAACAGGGCGTGTACACCAACCACCTCCGGTGCACCAAACCTTTGAAGCGCACAATTTTGTTGTTTGTTCATTTTGCCCGCGTTTATACGATTATCACCCACAGGCAGTTCCGGCTCCCTACAACCATAGTAATATAGACAGTGATGAAGTGTTGTATTATGTTGACGGAGATTTTATGAGCAGAAAAAATGTAACACGTGGTATGATCACTTTACATCCTGCCGGAATACCACATGGTCCACACCCCGGCGCTGTTGAAAAAAGTATTGGTAAGAAAGAAACAGGCGAACTGGCAGTAATGGTAGATACATTTCATCCATTAATGTTGACCAAACAGGCACTGGATATAGAAAATGAAGATTATGTAATGAGCTGGGCGGAATAAAATTTTTTTCGCCACTAAGAGGCTCAAAGGCAATAAGTAACACGAAGAAATTTTTTTTTACCACAATGCTCACAAAGTTTTTTTCCATGGACACAAAAGTTTTCCTGCCTTAACTCTTTTTCTCCTTTGCTCTGTGCGAAATA
>JACDAZ010000335.1 GCA_013695175.1 Flavisolibacter sp.
AAAAGATGCTATGAGAAACCCTTTTAAGGGGTTAGGAAAGCCGGAACCATTAAAAGGAAATCTAACGGGATGCTGGAGTCGTAGAATTAACGATGAACACCGGCTGGTGTATTTTTTAAAAGAAGGAAGAATACACATACTTCAGTGCCGGTTTCATTATGAAAAATGATGTCATTTAGCTCTGTCTGCCTAAATAAGTTATTCATTTCTATTGTAGAACTATCTTAAGACAATTATTAAAATTTTATGGGGCACTTATAAAAATTAAATTATAAAGAATCAGTCACTATATTCTTTCCATCCAATTTAATTTCGATGTTAAGAATATATTATAATTAGATAATTATTATCACCTCTTGATATTGGTATTAACTTTTTAGAACTTAGTTAACCGTTTAATAAGGTTATATTCAGGAAATGCCCGTTTTATGGCTGTTTCAGCCATTATTATCCTGTTTGCATTGCCATAAATGGCTTTAATTAAATCTACATCACGTTATAAGTTGTTAAAAGTCTCACTTGTTTTTGCAAGTATTGCTATTGTATCACTGTTCGTTGTGCATCTATGGTTTACCCACAATGCCCGAAAAGTACTTACACAATATATTGCTGAACAATCTAAAGGTAATATCCAGCTTTCACTTTCGGAATTAGACCTAAATTTATTTACTAAGAGACTAAAAATTAATGATGCTGTCCTAATGAGTACAGATAGCGTAAATTCTCCAATAACTTACAATGTATCTTTTTCCCAGCTTTCCTTAAAGGTTGCATCAATATGGGAGCTATTAATAAATAATAAACTTTTCCTCGATTCTGTAAAACTGTATAATCCTGTTATTAAAGTATATCAATGGAGAAAGGATACAACAGCAATCGTTTCAACTGATGAATTGTCTATTCCCCAGGAATTGGGCAAAATGTATAACTCTATGAATGATGCACTGGATGCATTTGCAATAAGAAGAATTGTTATTGATAATGGAGAGATCAGCCTGGTAGATAAAATTAATGATACAGAACCTTCTACTGTCTCCAACATTTTTTTTGATCTTGCACGAACACCTGCCGGGGAAGGTAAAAAAAGAATTTTTAATAAAGAGCAGCAAACAATTGAATTAAAAATAGGAAGACAGCAAATAGCCCTTCCCGGTGGTCGACATCATATTTCATTTAAATCATTTAACCTTCAACTCCTGCGGCAAGCTATCATCCTCGACAGCTGTACGCTTACCGCAAAAGCAACTGATAGTGTAAAAAGCAATTACACCATATTTTTTAAAAAGCTACATTTTACGGGAGTAGATTTTGCTGCCTTATCTACAAAGGATATTATTAAAGCCGATTCGGTTCTTTGCGAAAATCCAATGTTTAATTTCAACTTGTATAGCTCTGATGCTGTTGAAAAAAAATCTGAACTTCCTGATCCGGATAAAATAATAAAAGAGCTCTCCGGCAATCTGGATCTTGCTTATGTTGAAGTAAAAAATGCAGGAATCAATTTTGAAGTTCATGGTAAAACAAAGCAATCATTTTATAACTCTAATAAAGATAATTTTCAAATTAAAAATTTCAGGATCAATCCCGATTCAGCAACAACGGTTTCCATTGGAAGTTTTGATATGACTTTAAGAGATTATCAATTATTTAATGCTGACAGCTCCTCAATTTATAGTTTTGACAGCCTTCATTTCTTTGATAACCGTGTTACACTAAACAATTTTTCCATGCTTAGCAAACCTGGAATTAAGCTGAGAAATTTTATTGACGTAAAAGTTCCATATTTTGAATTAACGAAATTGGATTGGTACCGGTTGATATTTGACCAGGAAATGGTAGCAAAGGAAGCCATACTCATTAATCCAATTATAAATTATTCAAGGCGTATAGCAACCAAAGCAGGAAAGAAATTAGATCTTTTTGATGCTTTACTAAACCTGGATAGTATGGTTTCACTTGAAAATATTGCCATCACAAATGGCCAGGTAAATATGCAGTTTGGTACGGCCACTTCATTCGGTGTGCAGAATATAGATCTGAAAATTCAAAGTGACAAATTATTACATTCAACAAATAAAGAAGGATTAAGAAATGCGGTTGAAAAACTTTCATTCAGCAAAGGAATCCTCCGCACAAAAGACCTTACTGCGGAATTAAAAAACGCAAGGTTAACTGGAGAAAATCTTGTATATGCAGACCAGGTAATTTTATCCGGTTTACAAAACAATATAAAAGCATCAATAAACAATGTTTACCTGGATAACGTGCAGCTCGATGATGCTGAAGAAAGAACTGTAGATGGATTAAGGTGGGAAACCGCAAATGTTTTCATCCAGGCATTTCCTTCAGTGAATAAGAAAAGCAATGCAAATGGAACTAATATTATCATTAATAATTTTAGTGGCAACAACACACGACTAAAGGTGGCTGTAGGCAGTTCTGTCATTTCTACATTCATTAATTCATTAAATGCTTCTTCATTATATAAGAAAGGAAATGATCCCATTCGCGTAAATGGATTTACCATGGCCGGTAAGGAATTTCTTTTTGTAAATCAAAATCTGAATTTAAGTGCAGCTGAATATAATTTATCAGATAATCAATCTTCATCCTTAACAACTGTACTTCTAAAGCAAATTAAAGGCCGCGACAGTTTAATTGTCGGTTCCTCTTATATAAAATTACAAACAAGATTAAATGATCTTATTTCAAATAACCTGCACCTGCAATCAGTACAGGCAAATGATCTTGTTGTAGTTTTAAATAAATGGGATACAACAACAACACCGGAAGGTAATGATCAGTTACAAAATAGTTTACGTATTGATCATTTTACAGCACCTGAACCTGACATCACTATTACCACACATAGAAACGATTCATTAAGTATCATAAATATTCCGTGGTCAGAGAAAAGTTTAGTAAAAGCTTCAGATATTTTTTTATCACCGAAAGAGATGAAAATTGGCGATTTGAGCATTCATACAACCGCTGCAACATATTTAAAACCCACAGGTGAGTTAATAGGAATTGAAAAAGGCAAGATAGAAATGGATCTTTCCAATATCAGTTTTGCTACTAAAAAAGGAAAGATGATATGGGGTGGAGCTGTAAATCTTATTTCATTGCAAAATCCAAAAGGATTGGGAATGGGTGGAAAAAACAATAATTTTTTATTTGAAAATGCTTCTCTTGGCAACCTGAATTTATCTTCAGAATATCTACCTGATTTTGGACAGTTATTCAAGGCTAATTTATCAGCATGGTTGCATATACCCGAAGGAAAATATATTGATAACAATAGAACCATTAAATGGCATAATGCCCGTTTTGATAATGGGAACAGAACATTAAGCCTTGATTCATTTTCATATCATCCAACTCCATCATTAGATTCTGCTTTGGCCCGTGCTCTTTACCGGTTTGATTATATGACATTAAAAACCGGAGCAATGCAAATTACTGGTCTTGATGTGTCACAGTATGAAAAGGACAGTTCATTTATTGCCAATGAAATAAAAATTTCTAATCCTGTATTTACAGTGTATACAGACCTGAAACTTCCTCTTACGTCATTAAGAAAAGAAAAACCATTATTGGTGAACATCATTAAAAATATTGACTTACCTGTCTCTGTCAATACTATACAAATTGATAGTGGAACTATTACCTATTCAGAAAAAAATGCAGGTTCACGTGAGGAAGGAGATTTATTATTCAGCAATGTGAATGCTACCATTGCGAATATTAAGAACAGGAACTTAATACAAGACGATTCACTTTCACTCACTGTTAAAGCCAGTTTGATGGATGCTGCGGAAATAAATTTAAATCTGCATCAGTCTTATACAGACTCACTCAGTGGTTTTGTATTAAACTCAAAGATCAGTGGAACAGACCTGGCTGTTTTAAACCCATTTCTTGTTCCTGCAGCAAATGTAAAAATTGACAAAGGAATCTTAGATTCCATGAGCTTTACTGTAGTTGGCAGAGACGACATTGCTTTGGGAGAAATGCAGTTGCACTATCATGACCTTCGCCTGAAATTTGTTAAAGATGGAGATCCGGATCATTCAACTTTTTTTCAAAAGATCTTAGGTTTCGCAGCAAATACCTTTATCCTCAAAAATAAAAATAGCAGCCGCATGGGTGTAATGTTTGCAGAACATGAAATCGAAAGTTCATTCATTAACTATATCGTCAAAATGACCTTAAGCGGTATTTCCACCAGTGTTGGATTTAAAAAGAACAGGAAACTCATGAAACAATATAATAAGGCAATTGAAAAAAGTGAGAATGTAGAAATTGTGTTATAGGTGGTTAAGGTTTAAAGAAAGAAGGCTCAAGGTTTAAGGGACAAGGTTCAAGGAACCAAGGAACAAGGAACAAGGAACAAGGTACAAGGTTCAAGGAACAAGGTTCAAGGTTCATGGTTCAAGGAACAAGGTTCAAGGAACAAGGTTCAAGGAACAAGGTACAAGGTACAAGGTACAAGGTACAAGGCAAAAGAGCCAGGAAACAAGGTCCGCTTTAAAACTTAATAATAATTTACTTCACCATTAATGAAATTTTATCTTGCCAATCATGCGTGGAATGAATCAATTA
>JACDAZ010000345.1 GCA_013695175.1 Flavisolibacter sp.
CTCTTGAATTAAGTATACAGAAAAAACTTATTTGGCTGAACTTGTTGCAACAGCAATCTTTGAATCTGCTGTTCCATAATATACAAACCACCTGCCTCTATATTTTAAAATTTATCTAATACAAAAAAGTTCAATTTGTTTACGATTTATAGATAAAAAAAATAAAATTGTTATTCGGATTAGATTTTCTACATTTAGATAGGTTTTAACGATTTGGTAATTAGATGACTGCGTTCACCTTCCTTCAAATTTACTTGCCAATTTTGCTCTTTGGCGACACAGCATATATTATCAAACAAGTCACTCCTCCATCTTAAGCCAATTTATTTAAGTTAACTAAAAGCCAATTTAATTATGATAAAAACTAAAACCTCCTGAATTTGTAGTAAAGTGACAACTGATTTTATTAACTGTTTTATTAATCAAAATTCTATATGGAAACGAGAAACTACAAGATTGCTTTTTTCAATCGTTCTCTCTCACCAAATCTGTTTGTGAAAGTAGGGTTTACTTTTTCTTTTATACTGCTATTTATTTTTCAAGTTGCGGCACAAGGTATTAGGGTATCAGGGCAGGTACTTGATGAAACTGCATCTCCACTTGCTGGTGTATCAGTTTCTGTAAAAGGAACCGCTACCGGTACAACCACAGATACTGAAGGCAACTACAGCATTGTTGTTCCTAACGCAAACAGCACGCTTGTTTTTAGTTATGTAGGTTTTACTACCCAGGAAGCAAGGGTTGGTGATAGAACCAGCATCACTGTTGTATTAGCTGCTTCCGGTGCAGGCAGTTTAGCCGAAGTTGTAGTTATTGGTTATGGCACAGCCAGGAAAAGAGATTTAACCGGTTCAGTTTCCACAATAAAAGGATCAGAAATTGCTAATATACCGGCGCTAACTGCTACACAGGCTATACAGGGTAAGGCAGCAGGGGTACAAATTACAAATAGTGGTGCTCCGGGTAGTGCTCCAAATGTCCGCATCAGGGGTACAGGTTCAGTACTTGGAGGGGCTGATCCTTTATATGTTGTAGATGGTGTAATTACAAATGATATTAGAAATATTAATACGGCTGATATTGTATCAATAGATTTATTGAAAGATGCATCTTCTACAGCTATATATGGTGCTAGGGCAGCTAATGGCGTTGTGCTCATTACCACAAAAGCAGGTACCCGCGGGGGATTTACTGTTGCGTACAACGGGTATGCAGGCGTAAAAATGCTGGTGAATACAGTGGAGATGGCAGGTCCTAATCTTTTTACTTTATATTCTAATGAAGCGGCTGGTGTAAATACTATCACTACTGCTGATATTACCGGAAGGGCTGATTGGTATGATGTAATAACCCGTCCCGCTATAATGCACAACCACAATTTATCTGTAAGTGGAGGAAAGAACAAGTACCGCTATTTCTTATCAGGGGGATATTTAAAAGAACAGGGTACTTTGCTTGATAATGATTACCAGCGTTTCACTTTAAGGCTTAATCATGATATAAATATATCTCCTAAACTAAAGGTGGGAAATAATCTTTCTTTCTCCCGCTACATTTCAAATAATAAGCCATACAGTTTATTTACACAAGCATATGTTGCCGCACCTATCTATAATCCCAAAAATCCTGATGGATCATATGGATTTACAACAAAAAGTGATGTAGGTAATCCACTGGCTACTTTAGAGTATACTAATGATCGTAGCTGGGGTAACAGGGCACAGGGAACTCTTTGGGGCGAATACCAGATAATAAAAAATCTTTCGTTCCGATCTTCTTTTGGTATTGATGGGGAGCAAAATAACGGACGCATTTATGTACCCGTTTACCAGGTAGGTAACACTACACAAAAAAATGAAGTAAGCCGGTTAAATTATTCAAAAGACAGCATTTATCAATGGGTGTGGGATAATTTTCTTACATACGATAAACAGGTTGGTACAGCACATAATATTCGTGTTATGCTTGGCCATACTGCAGAACGGAGGAATGGCTGGACAAGCAGGGCATCAAAAAATAATGTTGGTGCAGATAAATCCTTATGGGAGCTTAACTTCAGAGACACTACAGGGGGACAAACTAATTTCCGCGATCCTATTGGAAATTATTTTCGTCGTGAGTCTTACTTTATCAGAACCAATTATAGGTTTTTGGATAAGTATCTTGTAAATGCAACTTTTAGAAGAGATGCAAACAGTAATTTTTCTGAAGCAAATCGCTGGGGTAATTTTCCTTCAATTGGTGTAGGATGGCTCATAAGCAAAGAAGCCTTTATGGCCAGCCAGCAGTTATTTAATACATTAAAGCTAAGAGCCAGTTATGGCCTGGTGGGTAATGACGTAATAGGTCCCGGACAATTTGAATTGAGACCCAGTGAAAATATGTTTGCTTACTTTGGAACTAACCGCATTAATGGTGCTACTGTTACCGGCATAGTAGATTCTAATCTAAAATGGGAGGTAGTGAAAGAATTTGATCTGGGATTAGAATTCTCTATGATAAACGGAAAACTAAATGGTGAAATAGATTATTATAGTAAAAAAGCTGAA
>JACDAZ010000364.1 GCA_013695175.1 Flavisolibacter sp.
GCTCATAACAAAAAAAGAAAATTTCAATACATAATTAATGAATGGGGAGTTGACCTTCAAAGTGAACATGAACGCTACCTTGTAGAAAAGCATTTTAAAAAACCGGTTATCTTAATTAATTATCCGAAAGAGATTAAGGCATTTTACATGCGTCAAAATGATGATGGAAAAACCGTTGCTGCCATGGACATTTTAGCACCCGGTATAGGTGAAATTGTAGGAGGTTCTCAAAGAGAAGAAAGATTGGATAAACTGGTAGCCAGGATGAAAGAAATGAATGTGCCAACAGTAGAATTATGGTGGTATTTGGATATCAGGCGTTACGGTACGGTACCACATGCAGGTTTTGGTTTGGGGTTTGAAAGGATGGTACAATTTGTAACAGGTATGGGAAATATAAGGGATGTGATAGCTTTTCCAAGAACACCAAAGAACGCTGAATTTTAATTACAAATTCCGGACAAATTTATTTTTTAATTCTAATTAATCAGCAATAGTCAGAACAGGAATATTTATATGCCTGATTATGTCTTTGCTATGTTGTTTTGTAAAAAGGGAGTCAAACCATTTGTGATGATGTGGTAAAACAAGTAATAAACTTGCATCTATCTTTTCAACAAATTCTTCTATTCCTTTTGTAACATCCGAATTTTGAACAAGGTGAAACTGTGGATTTAAAGATTGCAATTTTGATAATAATGGATTTGCATCTTTGGGTTCATCCTTTTCATCTGCCACATGTAAAATATGAAGGGATATAGGAAAATCTTGAAATAAACTTTTCATAGCATCTACAGGTGTTGCATCAATATTTTGTAAATCTGTTGCTAAAACAACACTTTTAAAATTTTTAAATGTCGTGTTTTCAGGAACAGTAATTACGGGGAATTTAAAACCCCTGATTAAAGAAATTGCTGTACTGCCAAAAAGAGCTCTTTCAAGACCAGAATAATTGTTTCGGCCTAAAACAACAGCTAATGGGTTTGCTTCTTTTGTCATCTCATTCACTTCATCAGCCACATCACCTATTCTGCTTGTTGTACTGATTTCTAAATCGGGATAATTATTTATTAATTCTTCCTTCACCCGCATTAATCCGTTATCGGCATTGTTTTTTAGTTCTTCTGCAGATACCATAATAACAGGCATATCACTCATAGTGATTGGTATTTGATATACATGTAATAGTGATAATGGTGCCCCAAGTTCTTTGCAAAGTTTAGCTGCATAATGCGTAGCATTATCGGCTGCAGGAGTAAAATCTGTGAGTGCAATAATGGATTTCATATTACTAGTGCTTATTGAGTTGTAAAAATAAGATAACGCAAGCTTTAAAAACCTGACATTAAACAAATTCAAGGTGTACAACTAATTTGTAAATTTGCTACCCCTTACTTCAAAAAGTTATATTATGAATATTCCCGTTATTGATCTGAATGATTTCTTAAGTGGCGACGAAAAAAAGAAACAGGATTTTGTAAATAAGCTTGGAAAAGCTTATGAAGAAGTTGGTTTTGTTGCTGTAAAAAATCATGGCATCCCCGATGATTTGATAGCAGACCTGTATAAATATGTACAACAATTTTATGCCTTTCCGACAGAGAAGAAATTAAAGTATGAAATAAAGGAATTAGCAGGGCAAAGAGGCTATACATCATTTGGCCGCGAGCATGCAAAAGGATATGAAGCTCCCGATCTGAAAGAGTTTTTCCAACATGGACAAACTGTTGAAGATAATGATCCTATTAAGAAAGAATATCCTGATAATGTGAAAGTTGAAGAAGTGCCGGAATTTACACCTACACTTAATAAAGCCTATAGAAATTTTGAAAAAAGCGGTACTTCGCTTTTGCAGGCCATTGCCTTATTTCTTGGCTTAGATGAACATTATTTTGATGAATATGTACACAATGGTAATTCAATACTGAGGGCTATACATTATCCTCCAATTTCAGGTGAACCCAAATCAGCTATAAGGGCTGAACAGCATGAGGATATTAATTTAATTACATTGTTAGTTGGTGCTTCAGCAGATGGATTACAAATTCTAACAAATCAAAATGAGTGGGTTGGTGTAACATCTTTGCCTGAACAAATAGTGGTAAATGTGGGTGATATGCTGCAGCGTCTTACAAATAACAGGCTTAGGTCTACAACACATAGAGTGGTAAATCCTCCGAGAGAACTTTGGGGCACATCCCGGTTTTCAATTCCTTTTTTCCTGCATCCAAAAAGCAGTATGAGTCTTGCTTGCCTTGAAGGTTGTATTAATGAAGATCATCCAAAAGAATATGAAGATGCAACTGCGGGTGAATATTTAGATGAAAGATTAAGAGAAATCGGGCTCAAAAAATAAGTATGTAATAATTTCTTTTCAATCCTGCTTTGCGGGATTTTTTTTTGCCGATAATCCATTTATTAGGCCGCTCATAAATATTTTTTAATAATGCTTATTTTCATATTATTGAAAATCAAGTAGTTAGTTGATCCCGCTCATAGGCTTTACTCATTACCCTAAAAAATATGGTACTATGTGTTGCACAGTACCATATATCATCATATATTTGTGGTGCAAACAATTTTAAAGTATACCAGTTCTGCCGGTAAGGCCACCGGAAGAGAAGGTGAAAATTCAGAAAAATGAATATTGAAAATACTCAGAGCCAGATGCGAAAGGGAATACTGGAGTTCTGTATTCTTTCCATAATAAGAAGAGGAGAAGCTTATCCCAGTGATATTGTGGAGGAGATGAAAGCTGCTAATCTTCATATTCTGGAAGGAACCCTTTATCCACTACTGACACGCTTGAAAAATGCGGAAATGCTTACTTATCGTTGGGTTGAAAGTTTATCAGGACCGCCACGAAAATATTTTTCACTCACAGAAAAAGGAGAAAAATTTTACCAGGAATTAGAACAAACCTGGATGGAACTTTCTAACGGGGTAAACGCATTAACAAACAAAATAGTAGAGTAAACATTTTTTATAACTGTCTGCCAATAGCGGGCTTCAACCAAAAAAAAATGAAAAAGATTATAAACATAAATTTATCAGGCAGGGTAATTCCAATAGAGGATGCTGCCTATGAAAATTTACAACAGTATATAGATAGTCTTCGCCGCTACTTCGCTAATGAAGAAGGTCGCGATGAAATTATCAACGATATAGAAAGCAGGATTGCCGAGCTAATGAGTGAGGTTTCCAAGAAAGACAATACTCCGGTTACAGAGTCAGATATGGAAGCCATTATCAATTCTATGGGAAGAATTGAAGATTTTGCAGAAGTAGATGCTGCTGATACTATACCAGGTGGGCAACATACAGCTTCGGCGGAGTATGCCCAAACTGAAAAAAAGAGGTTTAAAGGAAGATTATACCGTGACAGAACTGATAAAATTCTGGGTGGTGTGTGCGCAGGGATCGCTAATTATTTAAATGTTGATCCGGCTATTATCAGATTACTTTTTGCCATTATTACTTTTGGTGGTTTTGGATTTGGAATCTTAATATATATCGTTCTATGGATTGTTTTACCTCCACGGGACCTGGAAGATTTTGTTGGTAAAAGATTATTTAGAAATCCGGAAGACAGGATCATTGGTGGTGTGGCAGGTGGTTTGGGTGCTTACTTTAATAAAGAGGCATGGATGATCAGGTTAATTTTTGTAGCTCCTTTGATCTTAAATATTTTCCTCAGTATAATAAATGGAATATTTGGAAATTTCGGCAGGCATTATGGTCCAGATTTATTCTTTGGATCATTTACCGGAACATTCATATTAGCATACATAATCTTATGGATCGTATTACCGGAAGCAAAAAGTCCATTTCAAAAAATGGAAATGCGTGGCGAAAAAGTTGATGTAAATCGTATACGTCAAAATGTAAAAGAAGGTATGACGGATTTCAAAGGACGCATGCAGGAATGGGGTGAAGAAGTAAAAACATCTGCACAACAATTTGGTGATAGAGCCAGTGAATTTGCAAATACACGTGGTAAAACCTTTGCAACCGAAGCCGCACAGGCAGCGCGACCAGTTGCTAACGGTATTGGTCATGCGATAGGAGTTTTATTTAAAGCATTCTTCTTATTTATTGCCGGAAGCATTGCCTTTGCACTTTTTGTTGCTATGATTGTTTTGATATTTGGCGGTGGTACAGCTATTTGGCCATTAAAAGAAAGTTTTTTAGGATTTGTGCTTGATGGTTTCTGGCAAAAACTATTTTTCTGGGGAACTGTAATATTCTTTTTTCTTACGCCACTGGTAGCATTTATTACCTGGTTGGTACGCCGGATGCTGCGTGTTAGAACACAGCGTCATTACCTGGGATACATTTTTGGAGGTTTGTGGATCGTAGGTATATTTTGTCTTATTACTTTAATATCAAGTTTGGTTAGAGATACAAGAAGAGTGGGTACGGTAACAGAGCAGGTAGCAATGGCACAGCCTCAAAATAGCAGGTTAATAGTAAATGTAAATGAGCCTGAAATAAGATTTAGCGGAGACTTATGGTTTATTGATGATAGTGATACCGGTTGGGATCTATCAGAGGACAGTTTGCATTATTCTGATGTAAGATTTAGAGTAACAAAAAGTGTTGACAGCAATTATTCTGTGATAGTTCATAAATATAGCAGGGGAAGTAACAGAACTTCAGCTATGCGTCGCGCTGAAAAAATAAGTTTTAATGTTTCTTCAACTGACAGCATTTTAAATCTTGGTAGTGGTTTAGCTATTGACCAGACAAGTAAGTTTCGTGGTCAGAGAGTAGTGGTTGAAATAAAAGTACCTGTAGGAAAACGAATCATGTTTGATGAATCTGTAGAAAACAGAATTAACCCCGGTCGTATTCGTGTAGGTGTAAATAAAGACAGAAGAGACAGGAGAAACAGAAGAGACAGGGGATGGGATTATGAGTGGGATTCGGATAACAATTTCTTTAACTGGAAGACCGGAATAACATATGTGATGTCTGCAACAGGTCAATTGGTTGATGAAACTTCTCCGGTTTCAACTGAACCGGCGGCAACTGACACATACGAGTACAGGGGAAGTGGTGATGACCTGAATAAAGAAATAGAAGATCAACGCAGAAAAACACAGGAAGAAGAAAGAAAATTAAGAGAACTGGAACAAAGACGAAATGAAGGAACAACAATAATTGAAACACCAGTAAAAAAGAAGTTTACAACTTCAGGGATTTCATCATCTTTCATTACATCACCTGTTTTATCATTGGTAATTTAAATTGGTTGAAGCTGCCCTTGTTATTAACGGTGGAGTAATGTTAAGAGAGACCTTTTTGGTCTCTCTTTTTTTAATAACAGGGGATTAACAATAACTATTGATTGTTCTCCTGAAGCTTATTTTTGCACTCTTAAATAAATTGAATGAAGAACACCCCCTTTACATCAAAGCACATTGCAGCCGGAGCCAGGATGCTTGAATTTGCAGGTTACAACATGCCCATTAGCTATACTGGCATTAATGAAGAACATCAGGCTGTTAGAAAAAATGCAGGAGTATTTGATGTCAGCCACATGGGAGAATTCATTCTGAAAGGTGAAAATGCATTGGATCTTATACAACGTACCACTACAAACGATGCTTCAAAACTTACTAAAGGCAAAGCTCAGTATAGTTGTTTTCCCAATGAACAGGGAGGCATTATTGATGATCTTCTTGTTTATTGTATAGAGGAAAATAAAGTTTACATGCTTGTAGTTAATGCCAGTAATATTGATAAAGACTGGAACTGGCTTCAAAAGAACAATGATAAGCAAGTGGAAATGCATAACATTAGCGACGATACTTGTTTGCTTGCCGTACAAGGTCCAAATGCTACTAAAGTTTTACAATCTCTTACCGAAATGGATATTTTGAATCTTAAATATTACACTTTTGCTAAAGGCATGTTTGCAGGGGTTGAAAATGTTCTTGTAAGTGCTACAGGTTATACCGGCGCCGGTGGGGTGGAAATATATTTTGAAAATAAAAAAGATAATGCTGATAAAATATGGGATGCCATTTTTGATGCAGGGTCTGCGCAGGGTATACAACCTATTGGATTGGCAGCAAGAGACACATTGAGATTGGAGATGGGTTATTGTTTGTATGGTAATGATATTGATGATACAACTTCTCCACTGGAAGCCGGGCTTGGATGGATAACAAAATTTAATAAAGACTTTATTGCAAAAGATAAATTGCAAACGCAAAAACAGGAAGGTATTCAGAGAAAGTTAATTGGTTTTGAAATGATTGACAGGGGCATACCCCGTCATGGTTATGAAATATTTGATAAAGAAGGGAATAAAATTGGTTATGTTACTTCAGGTACACAATCGCCATCTTTAAATAAAGCAATTGGTATGGGGTATGTAGAAAATAATTATTCATCTATTGATTCAGAAATTTTTATTAAAGTAAGAGAAAAGCAATTAAAAGGGAGTGTAGTAAAAATTCCATTTAGCTAAAATGCCTGTTATAAAACTTACCACTTTTATTGCCGCACCGGTAGATAGAGTATTTGATCTTTCACGAAGCATAGATTTTCACAAATATTCAATGAACAAATATGGTGAAAAACCTGTTGATGGACGAATTACAGGCTTAATTGAAGAAAACGAATCAGTTACCTGGTCGGCAAAGCATTTATTTAAAACCCGAAGATTAACGGTTCGTATCTCCAAAATCCAAAAACCTGATTTATTTATAGATGAACTGGTAAAAGGAGATTTTCATAAGCTGACTCATGAACACCATTTTAAAACAATTGAAAATGGAACGATCATGATAGATCAGTTTTATTTTGAAATACATTATAATATACTGGGCAGCGTATTGAATAGAATTTACCTTACTAATTATTTGAAAAATTTGTTGGTAGAAAGAAATAAATCAATTAAGGAAGCCGCAGAATCAAATAGATGGAAACATTACCTGCACCAAAAATAAATTACTTCCATTCGAATATTTAAAATGGAGCTTAAAAAAGCTTATCTTTTTATAACTAAAAAATTGAGTTATGTCCATTTCAATTATTGGTTGCGGAACCTTGGGAAAAATCACCGCTAATTTATTTTTAAAGGAGGGCATAAAAGTAAAAATCATTTTAAGAAATCCTGAAACCGTAAAAGATCTACAGGAAAAGGGAGCGGAAATTATACAAGGCGATGTAAATTCAGAAAACAGTTTGCATGAAGCATGTAAAGATGCAGAAGTTATATTAACTGCAGTACATGGAATGCTGGGTAAGGGCAAAAATGCATCAAAAAGAATAGATGATGAGGCACATTGCAGGTTAATTAATATAGCTAAAGAGGCAGGCGTTCATCAATTCATATATACTTCTGCTTCAGGTGCATCGCCAAATCATCCCATTGATTTTTGGAAGACAAAGTATAAAGTAGAGCAATGTCTTATAGCGAGTGGACTCAATTATACTATCATACGCCCTTCAGCCTTTATGGAAACACACATGCATTTTTTAATTGGGAAACCTTTACTTGAAAAAGGTAAAGTAAATTTATTTGGGAAAGGAGAGGCATCTACAAATTTTATTTCTGCAGCAGATGTAGCGCAAATAAATTTCTTAATTTATAAAAATGAAGAATATTATAACACCATTATTGAATTGGGTGGCCCAGACAATTTATCACGAAATGAAGTAGTAAATCTATATGAAAAACACTCAGGAAAAAAAGCTAAAGTCACTCGCCTGCCATTAACTGTAGTAAAAACATTGTCTACTCTCATTAAGCCTTTTCATGAAGGCATTTCAAGAATAATGAAAGTGGGGTTTATAGGTGAAACTGTTGAAACGGCTATGGATACTTCATTCACAATTAAACGTTTTGGATTAGAACCAACAAGTGCTGAAGAATTTATTAAAGACCAGGTATCCTCTCACCTACGATAATTTTGTCTCTTTAAAAAATCAACAACAATATCTTTGCGCCCATGAATAAACCAACCTTGTATACTTGTCTTTCTCCATCACTTTTACACCTTTATGATGTGCGGGAATGTGTTGTAGTAGTTATAGATGTGCTGCGGGCAACATCTACCATTGCAACTGCATTGTTTAATGGTGCAAAATCTATAATTCCGGTTGATACAGTTGAAAAATGTATAAAACTGGGCAAAGACATGGAATGCATTACTGCTGGAGAACGCGATGGTAAAGTAGCGGAAGGTTTGCAATATGGAAATTCATCTTTTGAGTATCCCAGGTCATTTATTGAAGGGAAAATTCTTATACTCACTACTACTAATGGAACAAAGCTTTTACATATGGCTTTGAATAAAGGGGCAACAGAAATAATTACAGGTTCTTTTTTAAATCAGTCTGCTGTTTCTGATCATCTTTTGCAAACTAAAAGAAATGTTATACTGGCATGTGCAGGTTGGAAGGATAAAGTAAATATGGAGGACACATTATTTGCCGGTGCTGTAATTTCAAAAATAAAAAATCATTTTACTGTCAATTGCGACGCCTCTCAAATTGCAGGTTGTTTATATGATAATGCCAAAGGGAATCTTTATGAATTTTTGAAAGTAAATGATGCTTCACATTACCACCGTTTGATAAATTTTGGACTGGAACAAGATATACGTCATTGCCTTACTGAAGATCTGGCTAATGTTCTGCCTTATTATGTTGATGAAAGGCTGGTGATTTAACAATAATTCATTTTAATATTTATGGTTTTCTGCTCTCTTTTCTTTTACTTTTGCCGATTGTCCTTTTCTGAACGGTAGGGGTAAAGATTGACGATTGTTTCTTTATAGTTCACTTCTTTTTTCCTGTTTAGAAGGTGCAGTAACAGATCATAAAATCAAATTGTAACTTCTTTGGCTTTACCATACTTATTAAAATATGTTTATACTCACGGCAGCGATGAAGTGATCAGGCGGGGAAAAAAAATTCATGCAATTGGTTATGTAGAATTAATGGAGCATGATGATCTGTTTGGCTCCGTTACATTTCGGGTTAAGGATGACAATTATGCTACTTTTTATAAAGTTGTAGTTCAAAATTATAAAGATGCCAAATCACTTACCCTTCGCTGTGCATGTCCGTACAACCTTGGTGATATATGCCGGCATGAGTCAGCCGCATTGCTAAGGCTTCAGGAATTAATTGATAAAGGGTTACTACAGGCAGATCATCAGCAGTACGATCAGCAGCATACTGTTGCTAAGATGAAAACAATAGATTTTAAAACATTAAGGTTATTAAGTTCGCCGGAAACCTTTGAACAGGCAGAAGAATATTTAAAAGATAATAAACCTGTCATTGAAAGTGCAAAAGATGATACTATAAAAGCCAGAGTAAAAATTGGCAGCACAGAGCATAAGGTATTAATTCACCGCAATGAAGAAAGAACTTTTGATACCAGTAGTGATGATATTGAAACAGATCATCCATTATCTCTTGCTAAATTGATCGTATTTCTACATTTACACAGCTTAAGGGGCAGCAATTACTTTGAAGCAATCAGGAATTGGGATGTTGAAAAAAACAAACTTCTGGAAGCATATGGGTACTCTTTAGATGATGATTTAAAAGGAAAATTTGAATTCAATTATAAAGAGGGGAAACCTTTTTTAAGGGTTATGGATAGTTCTATAAAAAGAGTAGCGGTTCCAACAGTAACGCCTAACCGAAGCATAGAGCGGGAATTGGTTGAAACCGAAGTGCCTGCAGAAAAACTGCAATTAGAAGGGAAACGATTAGCTCTTGTCATCAATTTGCAGAAAAAATCATTTCCATTTTTTACGGTAGATGTTGTGGAAGCCGAAATGGATACTGATGGTAAACTATTAGGAAATGCTCAAAAAATAGAACTTGCAAAATATATCAATCTCGATGCAAACACAGAGCAGGAAAGATTATTAATAACTGCAGCAAGAAAACTGCAAGACAGCGAAATCAATAAATATATAAATCGAAATTCACCATTTTCCGGATTTTGGGAAAATATAGTACATCATGATGGTGATGAATTACCTGAAGAAACAAAATCCTTAATAAGTGAATACATTTATCCCAAACTAAAAAAGCTGCAGGCTGATTTTACAGATGTACCCATTTATGTTCTTCCTGCTCAAAAACCATTTAAAACAGCTAATCTTGAAAAGGCAGAATTTAGTCCTGCACCCTTGATTCCTTATTTTTCTGTTGCGCAAAAAGCAAATGATTTTGAAATAGAATGTTATGTAAAACCTGAATCTGTTGCGCATGCGCTTACTGATAATGAAGCACCCACTTCCATATTTTTTTTATACAACCACCAGGTTTTTTTATGGGTTACTTCGGAAGCTGCCCAGGTGGCTTCGCAATTTTTACCCGGTGGTCAAATGAAAATTAAGGAAGATGAATGGCCCATAGCACTCAGCAAAATTGTTTTGCCACTTACAAAACAATATAAAGTTGATTTTGACAAAGCCCTGATCCATGAGATCAAAGATGGTGAACCGGAAGTAAAACTTTTTCTGCAGGAAAAAGGCGATTATCTTGTTTTTCAACCCATATTCAATTATAAAGGATTCGATACAAAAGCAAAAGACCGGGATGATTTTATTATTCCACAGGGTAGTAAAATCATTATGGTTCATCGCAATCGCGAAGCTGAAAGTGGTTTTATAGAAAGACTACGTACACTTCACTCAAACTTTATGGACTTTGATGGTGGTGCAGCTTTAGCATTAAAGGGTGCCGATGTATTAAAAAACAACTGGTTCTTTTTATTTGTAGATGCTATGGCTGAACAGCGGGTGCCTGTTTATGGGTATGAACAATTAAAAAATTTCAGATTCAATACTGCCAAGCCTTCAACGCATATATATATTAGCAGCCATACAGATTGGTTTGATGCCAAGGTTGACATTTTATTTGGTGATCAAAAAGTAAGCGTAGCTGAAGTAAAAAAGGCATTAGCTAATAAACAACAATTTGTTCAGCTGAATGATGGCACCTTGGGAATATTACCTGACGAGTGGCTTAAAAAATATGCATTACTTTTTCGTGTAGGTGAAGGCAAGGCAGATAAATTAAAACTTTCCCGATATCATTTAAGTGTTATTGATGAATTATATGAAAATCGAAATGAAGAAGAACTGACTATTAAGCTGGAGGAAAAATATGAACGAATCAGGGAGTTTGATGAAATAAAAGAAATTGAACCCCCGGCACATTTACAATCAATATTACGTCCTTACCAGGTTGCCGGCTTCCAGTGGTTAAATTATCTGCATGAAGTAAAATGGGGTGGAATACTGGCAGATGATATGGGTTTAGGTAAAACGGTACAGGCTCTTTCTTTTCTTCAGCATTATCATTCAGAAAATGATTCACTTGTTTCTTTGGTTGTTTGCCCCACAACTTTGATTTATAATTGGGAAAATGAAATAAAAAAATTTACACCCATTCTTACTTACCTTATACATCATGGTCCGCAACGATCACGCAACGTGCAGGAAATGCAACAGAAAAATGTTATCATTACCACCTATGGTACTTTGCGCAGCGACATTAAAACATTTATGCAGATTCCATTGGATTATGTTATTCTAGATGAAAGCCAGGCTATAAAAAATCCTGCAAGTAAAGTAACCAAGGCCGCTGCATTGTTAAATGCAAAGCACAAGCTGTGTATGAGTGGTACACCACTTCAAAACAATACGTTTGATATATATGCACAGATGAATTTTCTGAATCCCGGAATGCTGGGCAGTGTTGAATTTTTCAGGCAGGAATTTGCTGTTCCTATTGATAAATTCGGTGAAGAAGAACAAAAAGGCCATCTGCGCAAAATATTGTATCCATTTATTTTAAGGCGCACCAAAGAACAGGTAGCAAAAGACCTTCCGGATAAAACAGAGATGGTTTTGTTTTGCGAAATGGGGGATGAACAACGTAAAATTTATGATGCTTACCGTAATGATTTTCGTGCCCGCATTTTAGGTACTATTGAAGAACAGGGAATTCAACGTTCACAATTAACCATTTTGCAAGGCTTAATGAAGTTGCGCCAGATCTGCGATTCACCGGCTATATTAAATGAAGCTGAAAAATTTGAAAATCATTCTATTAAACTTGACGAACTGTCAAGAGAGATTTCAGAAAACATAAGTAATCATAAAGCACTTGTTTTTTCTCAATTCCTGGGCATGTTAGCTTTAATCAGGCAAAAGCTGGAAGAGATGAATGTGAAGTATGAATATTTTGATGGAAGCACTTCTGCCCCGGACAGGGAAAAAGCTATACAGGGTTTTCAAAACGATGATGAAACAAGGGTGTTTTTAATATCTCTAAAAGCGGGTGGTGTAGGTTTAAATTTAACTGCAGCCGATTATGTTTATATAGTTGATCCATGGTGGAATCCTGCGGTAGAGCAACAGGCAATCGACCGTACGCACCGTATAGGCCAAACAAAAAATATTTTTGCTTACCGCATGATTTGTAAGGATACCATTGAAGACAAGATCATGCAGTTGCAGGAAAGAAAGCGATTACTGGCTAAAGAATTAATTGCTGATGATGCTTCGTTTGTAAAAGCATTAAGTAAAGAAGACGTAGAGTACCTTTTTAGCTGATCATAGTAAATTTCACAAGTATTAATTCTATACTTTTTTGCCATTGAACAATAGCTAATACCATTTATACCTACGTTAACGTTATTTAACAGAGGTTAATGCGTCATCCGAATATCTTCGTACTATTATAACACTGCTTTATGAAGAATACGATCTTTCTTCTTTCTTTTGTTTTTATATGTGCAGCTTCAGTTGCACAAAAAATTCCCGGTTCTGTTAAGGGAAATCTTAAAGATGATGCCGAAGCTCCGTTGGCTGATGCTACAGTTTCTGTTATGTCTTCTGCAGATTCTTCTTTAGTATCCTTTAGTTTAACATCCAACAGCGGGTTTTTTGAAATAAAAAATCTTAATGCCGCCTCGTATTATTTAATTATCTCTTTCTATGGTTTTGAAACTTTAAAAAAAGGATTTGATATATCCACTGACAAACCAATTGCAGATTTGCAAACCATAACAATGGGGAGGGTTTATAAAACTTTAGGTGAAGTAATTGTACAAGACAAAGCTCCAATACAAATAAAAGGGGACACGCTTGCTTATAATGCTGATTTTTTCAAAACAAAGCCAAATGCTACTGTTGAAGATCTTCTAAAAAAGCTTCCGGGTGTACAGGTAGAAAGAGATGGTACTATAAAAGCACAAGGCGAGGATGTACAAAAAGTGTATGTAGATGGAAAAGAGTTTTTTGGTAATGATCCAAAACTAGCAACACGAAACCTTAATGCTGACATGATTGATCAGGTGGAAGTGTATGATGACATGAGCGAGCAATCAAAATTTAATCGTATTGATGATGGCAGCAGAACAAAAGCAATTAATTTAAAATTGAAAAAAGATAAGAAAAAGGGACTTTTTGGAAAAGCTAATGTGGGTTATGGTACAGAGGACAGATATGATGCCGGGCTGTCTGCTAACTTTTTTAAAGGTGCCACACAGGTTAGTGTAATTGCAAAATCTAACAATACTAATAACATAGGTTTTTCTATGTCCGACATGATGGGAATGTTTGGAACAGGAGGTTTTGGAAATTTTAGTGGTGGCGGAGCAGGTGGTTTTGGTGGTGGTGGAGGAATGACAGTAGCACGTGGTGGTGGCGGTGGTGGAGCAATGAATTTTGGAGCAATGAATATTGGTTCAGGTGTAAGTGGTATTTCTAAAACGGCTTCAGCCGGGATAAATTATCGTGATACATGGAGTGCAAAATTTGATGCAAACGGAAGTTATTTTTATAATCATGCTGATGCCGGTAATTTACGTAACAGTTTTCAGCAAAGGTTTTTAACTGATTCTACTTTACTTACAGATCAGCAAACATGGTCCAACAACAACAATGGAAATCACAGGCTCAATTTTAATATAACATATACCCTGGATTCTTTAAACTCAATTATATATCAGCCAAATATTAGTTTTCAAAACAGTTCTTCTGTAAGCGATGACTCAACTGCTCGTTTTGCACAAACCAATAATAATAGCTATTTACTAAATGATACCAGGAATCTCAGGCAAACAGCAGGAGATGGTTTTAACTGGACAAATAATCTTATCTGGCGAAGAAAGCTGAATAAAATTGGTAGAACATTTTCTTTGAATTTTTCAAATACGTATAGTATAACAGATCGGGATGGTTTTGTTACATCTACAGGTAGTTCTTATAATAACTCAGGTGCAAAAATCAGGGATAATAATTTCAGGCAGCAAAACCTGCAAAAGAACGGTATAAATAACTATGCGGTAAATCTATCATATACAGAACCGCTGGCAAGAAATAAGATTTGGGAGGTGAATTATGGATATATACATAATGAAAATGAATCTGAAAGAGATACGTATGATTTTAATCCGGTAACTGGAAAATATGAATTGCCAAATTCTTTTTTATCAAATCATTTCAACAGCCAAAATAAAACCAATCGTATAGGCACTAACTTCAGGTTTATAGAAAAAAAATTCAATTACCAAATTGGTGTTTCGGCTCAAAATGTAATACAGGAAAATTTTAATTTTACAAAAGACACCTTACTAAAAAGAAGTTTTACCAATATTATTCCTGTTGCCACTTTTACTTACCAGTTTGCAAGAAGCAGAAGCCTTCGTTTCAATTACCGTGGCAGAACAAATCAACCATCAATACTGCAGTTACAGGATGTTATAGATTACACTTCTGCACCTAATTACCGCACCGGAAATCCAAATCTGAAACAGGAGTTCTCCAATAATATCATGTTATCATATAACTTTTTCGACATAGTTAAGTTTAGAAATATTTTTGCATTAATTACATTTAATAACACTTTGAATAAAATTGTTGAAAATGTAATGACTAAAAACTTTCCTGTCCAATACAACATTCCGGCAGGCGGAGGTAACCAGCTTACTTCACAAGCCAACATGGATGGTGTATTTAATGTAACCGGCGCATTCAATATTGGATTTCCGATAAAGATGATGAAGGGAGGAAACTTCAATACTAATACACGTATTACCTATGCAAGAAATGGAAACATTATGGATGGCATAAAAAACTTTTCAAATAATTTTACTGTTGGTGAAGATTTAAGACTTAGTTACATCTATAAGGAAAAATTAGATTTAGGAGTTAATACTACAGTAAACTATACGTCTGCACGGTATAGTATTCAAAAATCGCAGAATCAAAACTATCTGACACAGCTTTATGCTGCAGATGCCACTTATACTTTTCCTAAAGGGTTTATATTATCTACAGATTTAGATTATACAATTAATCCATACCAGGGAGCGGGTATAGACAGGGATTTTACTATGTGGAATGCATCTGTTGCAAAACAGTTATTTAAGAATAACAGGGGCGAAATCAAACTATCTGTATATGATTTGCTAAATCAAAATACCAGTTTTAATCGCTTTGTAGGAGATGGTTATATAGAGGATGTGCAGAATATTGTATTGAATAGATTTTTTCTTCTTTCATTCACATACAACTTAAACAGGATGGGTGGGAAAAGTATGATTCCGCGAATGTTTGAAAGAGCAACAAGAAATATGAGACTTCAATAAAAAAAATTCCCGCTTTAATTAAGCGGGAATTAAGCTATTTAAGTGCCCTTTTCTTCATGGGTACAAAACTATGTGCAACCGAACTGCGTCCAAAAAGCAATACACCAAATATTGATTTAAAAAAAAGCCACAAATTGAAAGAAGGTTTATAATAGTTTTCATAAATCTTCACTTCTTCACGGGCATGATAAATCTTCCTGTTTTTCATTATTGGATATTTAAAAAATTGACGAAAGATTGGAAAGTAGTAAAAATTTGTGGATAAAAGAATAAAATTTGTGGATTTCCTGATTATTTTGTGCATAATCTACCTTTATGAAATACCATTTTATAGTAACTGCTTTATTTATTTATTCCATTCAAGCTGGCGCTCAGCTTAGAATTCCTGTTCCCAGTGCTATCCGGTCCGAAGTACAAAAAGTAATTGAGGATTATCCGGGTGGCTTTTCCAACTCCAGAACACATATTATTGTTGAAAACCCACAAAC
>JACDAZ010000374.1 GCA_013695175.1 Flavisolibacter sp.
TTTCTTCAAATAAGGGAATAATTAAAATTTAATAAATCCGATTACGGATTAATTATGAAGAAGCGCTTTTCTTTTTTTGTAAAATACTCCATTCAGAATCTTCTGCTACAATAGTATTTGATAACAGTCCCAGTTGATCTATTTCCATTTCAACAACATCGCCATCCTGCAACCACTGCTCCTGGTAATCAGCATCATTTAATTTTCCTGTACCATTGAGTTCCAGAAAACAACCGGTTCCTACCGTACCGCTACCTATAACATCACCGGGTAATAGATCAACTCCATATGACGCACGCTCTATTATTTCAGCAAAAGTCCAATCCATATCTCCTAAATTTCCTTCACTCACCTGTACTCCATTCACCCTGCAGATCATTTTCAGGTTCCAGTTTTTACCAATATGCCCTTCTTTTGCTGCTATTTCAAATTCTTCCAGTTCATCTAAAGTAACCAGCCAGGGTCCTATAGTGGTTGCAAAATCTTTTCCCTTAGCAGGCCCCAGGTTCAATAGCATTTCTTCCATCTGCAATCTTCTTGCACTTAGATCATTCATGATCATGAGCCCTCCAATGTATTCATCCGCTTCCTCTGCTTTTATATTACGTCCCTGTTTGCAAATAACAATGGCAGCTTCTAATTCAAAATCAAGTTTTTCAAAATGATCAGGCATACAAACTACCTCACCCGGACCCGTTACACTATGGTGATTGGTAAAATAAAATATCGGGTATTGATCATATTCCGGGATCATATCCACTTTCCTGTTCCTTCTTGCTGCTGACACATGTTGACGAAAAGCATAGGCATCCCTGCAGGATGATGGAAATGGAACAGGAGCAATTAAATCTAATTGATCCGGTTGAAGTCCTTTTTTTTCTGCAATTCTTCCTTCGCGTATCATATCTACACCTGCCTGAGCAACCGGAAAAACTTCATCCCAATAATTTAAAAACATTCCCATAGTATTGGGCAGGTCGGGATGCAGGGCATCCATTGGATATACTTTTTCATCAACCAATACACCTAAATGGTCATGACCGTCCTGTATGTAAGAAACTAATTTCATTAATTGATTTTTATTTTATTTAAGGCGGGCTAAGGTAACCAAATAATCAGTTTTATATTTTACATAGCTTACTTTGCAATTCCATTCACATAACAGACAGATGAAGAAACTCTTCAAAACAGAAATTGTAGTTCTAAGTATAATCTTTCTGGCTTTTGTTACAGGATTTATTTTATTAAAAATTAATGTGCCTTTTTTTGAAACATTTACTGTGGAAGATGGTCTTATAGAATGGCTTACTGTAATTGGTTTGTTAGCCGGATCCTTTACCTGCTTTTCAAGATTTATTAAATTACGGAAAGAAAAAAAATGGATGTTTTTAACCGCCACATTTTTCCTGGGCATTATTTTATTTTTTGCTGCCGGAGAAGAAATTTCATGGGCACAAAGACTTTTAGGGCTACAGTCACCTGAATATTTTCAAAAACACAATACACAAGGAGAAACAAATTTTCACAATCTTGTTTTAGGTGGCGTTAGAATCAACCGTTGGATATTTTCGTTCCTGCTCATATTTGTGATGAGTATCTATATTATTGTAGTTCCGCTTTTGTATAAAAGGAAAAAATGGATGCAAAATTTTGTACGCTATTTTGGAATTCCACTTCCTAAAACTTACCAGATCATAAGCTTTATACTCATGTTCTTAGCCAGTGAAATGATGAACCATGAAAAGCGAGCTGAATTGGTTGAATTTGGAACAGCTTTCCTGTTATTTCTGGTAGTTGCATATCCATTGAATAAAGAAGATTTTGTTTTAAAAGAAGACAAAACAGAATTTGTTAATCCATAAAATTCTGAAAATGAAATGCATTCTTATTTTGGTAATTATTATTTCAACACAATCCAGTGCACAAGAAAACAGCTGGATCAGAATAAACCAGTTAGGTTACACTCCTTCAGCCATCAAGGTTGCTGTTTTTTGCAGCAAAGATGATAAAGCAATAAAATCTTTTGAATTAATTGATTCTGCATCAAAGAAAATAGTGTTTTCCGGAAATGCAAGTGAAGGCTTTAGCGAATATGGTCCGTTTAAACAAACACAAAGATTGAATTTTTCATCTTTTAAAACCCCCGGTAAATACCAGTTAAGGTCAGGTGTGGTTCTTTCTCCCTATTTTATTATTGATGAAGATGCTTACAAAGGAGCTGCTGATTTTTGTTTGCGTTACATGCGTCAGCAACGATGTGGTTATAATCCTTTTTTAAAAGACAGCTGCCATACTTATGATGGATATGCCATGTATGGGACTAAGGCAGGCATCAAAGACAGCAGTTTTATTAATGTTGTTGGTGGCTGGCACGACGCCAGCGATTACCTGCAATATTCAACTACATCAGCTAATGCTACATATCATTTATTAATGGCTTATCGTGATTTTCAGGATGTGTTTTCCGATAATCATATTGCAAATGGTTTATCAGGGAAGAACGGAAGGTTAGATATTTTAGATGAAGCAAAATTTGGATTAGACTGGTTGTTGAAAATGCATCCTAAACCTCAATGGATGTTTAACCAAATTGCAGATGACCGGGATCACATTTCCATGCGTATTCCAAAATTGGACAGTCAGTATGGAAAGGGTTTTGAGCGACCTGTATATTTTATTACCGGTGAGCCACAGGGTCTATTTAAATATTCTAACAGAACAAAAGGCACATCCTCTACTGCTGCTAAATTTTCTTCTGCTTTTGCATTGGGATCTTTTTTGTTAAAAAAATATGATCCATCTTTTGCAGCTACATTAAGAGAACATTCTCTTTCAGCAATGAATTTTGCCACACTAAAATATGGTGTTACACAAACTGCTCCGGGAAAAGCACCCTATTTTTATGAAGAAGATAATTGGGTTGATGATATGCAACTTGGTTATGCTGAGATACACCGGCTATTAAATGATATTCCAATGCCTGAATCTTTGACAAAAGATCTATTGGATTCTTCATTTTATTTTGCTTTGCAGGAACCGGTTACACCATGGCTGGGTGCAGATACAGCAAAGCATTATCAATGGTATCCCTTTATTAATCTGGGGCATTACGAATTAGCAAAACAACTACAGGATAGCAGGAGAGACACCCTTATACAATTTTATAAACAGGGAATAGAAAGAGTCTGGAATAAAGCAAAGAACAATGGATTTTATCGCGGTGTTCCTTTTATATGGTGCAGTAATAACTTAACTACTTCGTTTGCTATTCAATGCTATTTATATAAACAGCTTACAGGTGATGAAACTTATAATGAACTGGAACAGGCAAATTTTGATTGGTTGTTTGGTGTAAATCCATGGGGCACCAGTATGGTTTATGGCTTACCTGCATGGGGAGACACACCTGTTGATCCACATTCTGCTTTCACTCATTTAAAAAATTATCCTATTGATGGTGGGCTGGTAGATGGTCCTGTATATGGCAGCATTTTCAATAACCTTATTGGCATTAAGCTTTATCAACAAGATGAATATGCAGCATTTCAAAGCCCTCTTGCTGTATACCATGACGATTATGGCGACTACAGCACCAATGAACCCACTATGGATGGTACAGCATCTTTAATTTATTTACTTGCTGCCAAAGAAGCAGAAGCAAAACTTTTAAAAAAAAAGTAGATACTGAAAATTTTGTCTATAACTCTGGAGCCATTATTCGAGGCGACACCAATTTAAAAAAAATAGCAATTGTATTTACAGGCGATGAGTTTGGTGATGGTGGGAAATTTATCAGGGATGTATTCAAAAAACACAACCTCAAAGCATCCTTTTTTCTTACCGGCAGATTTTACCGAAACAAAAAAAATAAAAACATTATCAGCAACTTAAAGAAAGATGGTCATTACCTGGGTGCGCACAGTAACGATCATTTATTATACGCAAGCTGGCAAAAAAGGGATAGTTTATTAGTAACCAAACAAGAATTTACCGATGATTTAGTTGCTAATTATAAGGAAATGGAAAAGCATGGAATAAACAAAGAAGCTGCTTTTTTCTTTTTACCTCCCTATGAATGGTATAATGATTCAATATCCAAATGGACCAGAGAAGCAGGGCATCTATTAATAAATTATTCGCCTGGTACACTCAGCCATGCAGATTATACAACGCCTTCGGACAAAAATTATAAAAGTTCACAAACCATATATAATTCAATTGTAGAATATGAAAACAAAACTACTAATGGATTGAATGGTTTTATTCTATTGCTTCATATAGGAACCAGTAAAGTACGAACCGAAAAGTTTTATACCATGTTACCGCAGCTACTGGAGTGGCTTCTGTTAAAAAATTATCAACCGGTAAGGGTAGACGAACTGCTGAATCATAAAAATTAAAGTAATGGATGGCAGTTTTTATTGTAGTATGTAACTTAGCACAGCAAACCACTAATATGAAATTTGAGAAGATTCATAATAAAGGAAGGGCCCAGCTTTTTCAGAATCCTTACCTTGAAATGCTTACCAAAGCAAATCCCATTGTTATATGGGGTATGTATTTACCTTTTATGGTAGGTTTACCATGGTATGCAGCAAGAAATCTTGATTTTAGTTTTGGCAAAATAGCCTTGCTTTTTTTTGGTGGAATGATTTTCTGGACCCTGTTTGAATACTTTGCTCATCGGTTTGCATTTCATTGGATCACTGAAAATCCCCGTGCTCAAAAAATTGTTTATATTATTCATGGTAACCACCATCATTATCCACGTGACAGGGACAGGTTATTTATGCCACCATTACCAAGCTTGATATTGGCTACTGTTATTTTCATTACCCAATATTTTTTCTTACGCGACAATACCTTTGCATTTTTTCCCGGTTTTATTTTAGGTTATTTATTATACGCTTCCATGCATTATGCTATTCATGCGTGGAATCCACCCTATAAATGGATGAAACCGCTTTGGCGCAACCATCACCTTCATCATTATAAAGATGAACACAAAGGTTTTGGTGTAAGCACCACTTTTTGGGACCGTGTGTTTGGAACTATGTTCGATCTTAAAAAAGAAAAAGAAGATAAAGAAAAGGTGAAAGATTTAATGTTTTAACCGGCTTCCTTTTATCTATTGAACTTTTGTTGCGACGCTCCATTTATGTTCCTGTTCATTATGCATCAAATTCCAATATAGAATGGGTCAGAAAAAATTAATTCGCTTTGCCGAAATTGAAACATTTCCAAATGTGTTGCAATACCCGGAAGATATTTCAGGCAACTGGAACAGTTTCTTTAAAAACGATAATCCAATCACCATTGAACTCGCATGCGGCAAAGGAGAATATACTATTGGTTTGGCAGCGATGT
>JACDAZ010000388.1 GCA_013695175.1 Flavisolibacter sp.
GTTTGTGCCCCCGCGCTTACAATGCATAATAAAAAGATGAGTAAAAAACTAAGGCAGGATAAAAAAGCTAGAGCAGGACGGTTTTTCATTTATCTGGTGGCTGTAAAATAGGTAACAAGATAAATAAAAAATAAAGCAAAAACAGCAGGGGGAGTTAAATTAACGAACCTTATTCTTTAGATTAAAATAATGCACCCGCAATACAGGCGTTGATTAAGCTTACCAGGGTACCACCAATCAATGCTTTAAAACCCAGTTCCGATAAATTACGCTTTTGGGTAGGGGCTATGGCACCAATACCGCCTATTTGAATACCTATGGATGCAAAGTTGGCAAAGCCGCAAAGCGCAAAAGAGGCCATTAAAATAGTTTTTTGAGAAGCAATAACACCGGCTTCCTTCATAGCACTCAGCGAACCATAAGCAATAAATTCATTTAATATGGTTTTTTCTCCCAGCAACTGCCCAAACAAAGTAATATCAGGTGTTTGTACACCAATAAGCCAGGCAACGGGTGCAAAAAGATAACCTAATAAAAAATGAAGTGACAGGTTGGGATAACGTCCTCCGGTAGATTCAAGTATTGTGGAATTAAGGCTGCTGAACTGGACACCAAAAATATTGCTGATGCCGCCAATGTAAATGAGAATGGCATTAAAAACAGCCATAATTGCAATAAAAGCAATAAGCATGGCTCCCACATTTACAGCCAGTTTTAAACCATCAACCGTACCATTGGAAACTGCATCTAAAACATTGCTGCCAATTTTTTCTTTTGATATCTCCAGTTCTTTTGAAGCTTCTTTCATTTCAGGATCGGGGTATAAAAGTTTGGCTACCACTATGGTTGCGGGGGCAGCCATTACAGAAGCCGTTAACAGTTGCAAAGCAAAATAACGTTGGGCTTCTACATCCGTACCACCCAGCATACCCACATAAGTTGCCAGTACAGCACCTGCGGTGGTAGCCATACCACCAATCATGATGCAAAGCAACTCGCTCCGATTCATACCGGGTATGTAGGGCTTGGCCATAAGAGGTGCTTCTGTTTGCCCCAGGAACACATTGGCTGCTGCCGACACACTTTCGGGCCCGCTGACACCTATACGTGACAATATCCAGGCAAATACAAAAACGATTTTTTGAAGAATCCCAAAATAATAAAGCAAAGCAGAAAGCGCTGCAAAAAATATAATGTTTGGCAAAGCCTGGAAGGCAAAAACAAATCCCCAGCTTTGGGAGGCATCCATCAAATTACCAAAAATAAAACGGGCACCTTCTTTACCAAGGTTTACCACCTTTACAAATGCATTGGCAAAAAAGCTGAATGTAGAACCAACAATGGGTATATACCTGATGCTGAGCGCAATGATAAGTTGTAATAAAAAACCAAAACCTACCAGCTTCCAGTTGATGGCTTTTCGTTTATTGGAAAGTAAAAAAGCAAGACCAAATAAAAATACAAGACCTATGATTCCCCGGAGCAGGTTTTCCCAAAACATGTATAGCTGGTTTTAAATAAGCAGCAATATACTATTCCTTTATTTTATTAATGATTTTGAAAAAGAACTTACTTACAAAATTGTGCATAAAAAAACTGCTTCTTAAATGAAACAGTTTTTTTAAAAAATTTAAAAGTGAAGCTTATATATGCGCTTCAATCTTTTTTACAAAATTGCCCTTAGGTTGCGCACCCACTAATTTATCAACCACTTGTCCGCCTTTAATGAATAAGATAGCAGGAATAGATGTTATTCCATAGTTCATACTTATTTGCGGATTCTCATCAACGTTTACTTTACCAATATTTACTTTACCTGAATATTCTTTAGATAGTTCTTCAATAACGGGTCCTATGGCCCGGCATGGACCACACCATTCAGCCCAAAAATCTACAACCGTTAATTTTTCTGAATCAATCACTTCAGTTTGAAAGTTTGAATCTGTATAAGCTTGTGCCATATTCTTTGTTATTTAATTTTCAATAAGTTTCTTAAAGTATGCAAATTTAAGCCCATTAGAATTTAAACTGCATAGTTGGCAGCTTATGTTGAAAACTGGCAGAAAATGGTTCACAAGTTTTTAACTATTCAAGAGATCAGCTATCAGAAATCAGCTTTCTGCTAATCTCTTAATTATTAATTATTCTTTATTAATTATTCCACCAGAACTTGACATCTTGATTCTTGTCCCTTGATCCTTGAACCTTTTCTGACTTCCTACTTTATTAACTATTCCACCAGAACTTGACATCTTGATTCTTGTTTCTTGATCCTTTTCTGACTTCATACTTCATACTTCTTTTCTACACCATCACCTGCACATCAATCTCCGGTTTTGATTCCAGGAATTCAATTAAGTCGCGGTTCATTTCAATTCCTTTATCCATAGTAACCAGGTTGGCGAAAAGTTTTTCTTTTGGTTCGGAAACCAAAAATTTTAATGTTGCTTTACCTGGGTTTTGCTTCATGTTTTTTTCAAAAAAATCAACTATTTCTTTTTCCAGGTTTCTTACATCCACTTCAAACTGCACTTGTTTGGTAAGCTGCTTTTTTGCATTTTCAGCAAGTATAATTGAGCTTACTTTAAATTCATATTCTTCCCTGTATGGTCTTTTTTTGAAGCTGCCGCAAATTAAAATAGCCTGCCCTGTTTCCAGGTAAGAATTATATTTTACATAATCATCACCAAACAAAACCATTTCAGTTTTTCCTGAATAATCTTCCACTACAAATGACCCGAATTTGTTTCCATGTTTTGACAAGCGATGGTTGGCTGATGCAACAAGACAAATCAATTTATATGTTTTTCCGGAACCTGCTAACAGTTGCGATTCTTTTATTTCATTAAATTCTTGTACTGGAGTAATGCCGTAATGCTTTATCTCAAATTTGTAATGATCAAGCGGATGTCCACTTAAATAAATACCTGTCACTTCTTTTTCTTTATCAAGTTGTTCTGTCAAACTCCACGGGGGGCAGGGTGCAATCTGTGGAGATTTAATATCCAAAACAGCAGGTAAATCACCAAATAATGTGTTGGTATGATTAGTGGCTTGTGATTGTACAATATTGCCAAAGCGGATCATTTTTTCAAGTCCACTTTGTGTTTCACCTTCGGGTATGCATATGTATTGAGCACGGTGTAGTTGCGGGAATGTATCAAAAGCACCTGCATACACCAGGCTTTCCAATGTTTTTTTATTTACGGTTCTCTGGTTGATGCGTTTCATCAGGTCGAACGGATCTTTATAAGGTCCATTTAATTTTCTTTCAGCAATAATACTTTCTACCGCAGCATCACCAACACCTTTTAATCCACCTAATCCCAAACGAATTTCACCGGCAGCATTTACTGCAAATCCTTTTTTTGATTCATTTACATCAGGACCTAAAACTTTTAATCCCATGCGCTTACATTCTTCCATAAAGAAGGTAAGTTTTTCAATAGCATTGGCATGGTTCAACACCGCTGCCATATATTCTGCAGGATAATGTGTTTTTAAATAGGCTGTTTGGTAAGCAACATAAGCATAACAGGTAGAGTGAGATTTATTAAAAGCATATTGTGCAAACGCTTCCCAATCAGTCCATATTTTTTCAAGTTTATCTTTTGGATGACCAAGCGCTGTGGCACCTTCTATAAACTTCCCTTTCATTTTATCCAATGTCTTTCTGTCTTTCTTACCCATTGCTTTTCGCAGCACATCCGCATCCCCCTTACTGAATTTTCCAATCTTTTGCGCCAACAACATTACCTGTTCCTGGTAAACGGTAATGCCATAAGTTTCCTGCAGGTATTCTTCCATTTCCGGCAGGTCATAATTTACCTGTTCACGACCATGCTTCCTGTCAACATAAAGTGGAATGTATGCCATAGGACCGGGACGGTACAAAGCATTCATGGCAATTAAATCTGCAAACTGGTCAGGCTTTAATTCCTTCAGGTATTTTTGCATACCAGGGCTTTCAAACTGGAAGGTGGCTATGGTATCACCTTTTTGATACAGCTCATATGTCTTTGCATCATCCAGTGGAATTTGATCAATATCTATTTGAACACCATAGTTTTCTTTTATCAGTATAAGTGCATCTTTTAAAATGGATAGCGTTTTCAATCCCAGGAAATCCATTTTTATTACACCTGAATCTTCAATCACACTACCTTCTATTTGTGTGATGCAGAGATCGGTTTCTTTTGATGCAAAAACAGGGATCAGTTCAGAAAGATCTTTGGGTGCTATAATAATACCTGCAGCATGAATACCTGTATTGCGAACAGAACCTTCAAGACGTTCTGCAATATGCAATACTTCTGATTGTAAAGATTTTGTGTTATAAACTTCGCGAATGCGTTTAATATTTTCTATGTCATCACTTCCATATTCTTCATCCAAAGGTTTTTCACCCCGTCCGACCGGGTCATCCG
>JACDAZ010000417.1 GCA_013695175.1 Flavisolibacter sp.
GGAAAACATTGTCTGGAAGCAAAACTTTATTTCCCTGGTAAAACATTTTATTTATGATCTTTTTCATTTTGATGGTAAGTTTTTTGACACGCTTAAAAACCTTTTTATTAGTCCTGGATTAGTTCCTAAAGAATATATCAACGGTAAAAGGGCTAAATATCTGGATCCTATCAGGATGTATTTATTTACATCTGCTATTTTCTTCATCATCTTTTTTTCTATCAGTAAAAATGGTAATCTTTTCAATATTACAGATTCAAGCAAAGTAACTAATGAAGACCGGCTTAAAATAGCTGCAAAATATGAGGAAAGGTTTATTAAAGGAGGAAGTAAAGACAGTTTTTTAATAGCTAAAAGTGCTTTATTAAGGGATACTATGCGCCCTTTTAGTGCAGCAGAAATGCTGGCTCCTCAAATTAGCTTCGGAAACCGTGATTATCACTCCTTACATGAATATGATTCTATACAAAAAACACTTCCTTTTGAGGAAAGGGACAAATGGTTATTAAGTGCAATACGAAGAAAAATGTTTGATATAAATGAAAAATATAAAGGTGATATTCAAAGTATGGGCAGGAAGTTTTTAAACGATTTTATTCACAAGTTTCCTTACATGCTTTTTTTATCATTACCCTTTTTTGCAGGGATTTTAAAATTGTTATACATAAGAAGAAAAAATTTTTTCTATAGTGATCATGCCATCTTTACAATTTATCATTTTATAATAAGTTTCATTTTACTTCTTTTTTTAATTGCATTTAAGTCTTTGCAAAATTGGTTAGAGTGGGGCGTTTTTAATTTTTTCATTTTTGTTACTATAGTATGGTGGTTTATTTATTTATATAAATCTATGAGGCGTTTTTATGAACAACGCAGGGGTAAAACATTATTAAAATACTTCTTACTTAACTTAACAGGTTTTGTTTTATTCAACCTTTTATTTTTTATAATATTGATCATTTCAGTTTTACAATTATAATTTATGACAAAACATGCAGAGGCGTTTGAAAGACTGGTGCAGATAATGGATGATCTGCGTGAAAAATGTCCATGGGATAAGAAACAAACTATTCAATCTTTAAGACAACTAACGCTTGAAGAAACATATGAACTTACCGATGCTATTACAGAACAAAATTGGAAAGGAATTAAAGAAGAAGTGGGCGATCTATTCTTGCACCTGGTGTTTTATGCTAAAATAGGTAAAGAGGAAAGTAAATTTACCCTGGAGGAAGCATTAAATGCAATTAGCGAAAAACTCATTTCACGCCATCCCCATATTTATGGTGATGTAATTGTAAATAACGATGATGATGTAAAAAAGAATTGGGAGATGCTGAAACTTAAAGAAGGTAAAAAATCTGTTTTATCCGGTGTTCCCAAAGCATTGCCTTCTTTAGTTAAAGCCATGCGGTTGCAGGAAAAAGCAAAGCAGGTGGGTTTTGAATGGGAAAATAAAGAACAGGTTTGGAAAAAAGTGGAAGAAGAAATAAATGAAATGAACCAGGTAATTAACGAACAAAACCAGACAAAAATGGAGGAGGAGTTTGGCGATGTTCTTTTTTCACTTGTGAATTTTGCACGTTTTTTGCAAATCGACGCCGAACATGCACTTGAAGTCACTAATAAAAAATTTATTTCAAGGTTTAATGCTATGGAAGAAATGGCAACTGCTTCGGGTAAAACACTTCATGAAATGAACCTGCAGGAAATGGATCAACTTTGGAATGAGATCAAACAGAAGCGAATTTGATTTTTGGAAAAATAAATAATCACCTACCTAAGAGCACACTGCTTATAGCAGCTGTTTTGTTATTCTTCCTATCTCTTGTTTCTGCATATTACTTTAGTGTTAAACCTTCTGTAAGGCAGGAAGTGAAAAGGCTGGAGCATTATATACATAAGCAACAAAAAGATTACAATGAATTTATTTCAGATTCATTGCTCATGCGAAAATTAGTGCAGCAAAGAGAATCGCTCGAAGAATTTAAGGCATTAGCTGATAAGGAATATGGAATTTTTTTGTTTGCTGAAACTATTTCAGGTGAACATGAAATAATATTCTGGAACAACCAGCGTATTTTGCCGCCACAAGCAGATTATTCGCTTCTTGATGGTGAGTATTTTCAGCAATTGGCCAATGGATATTACCTGATAATAAAGAACACTATAACTCTTTCCGGGCTTTCAAATAACGTAGTGTCGTATGCCTTCATCCCTGTCATGTACTTATATGATCTGCAACAATCAAGTTATTTACAATCTCATTTCGCACATGATAAACAGGCAATTAATAAAATACATATTAGTGCAATAGAAACACCATTTCTGGTAAATTCAATTTCAGGTAAAAGACTGTTTCATATTGATAGGAAAACATATACACCTGTTGCTACCGGTGACCCTGTAACCTCCTTTTTGCGGATTCTTGCTTTTGTTTTACTTCTTGCTTTTGTACATTTTTTTACAGAATCTATTAGAAAAAAAAGAAGTGCTTTATTTAGTGTGATTGCACTGGCTGGTTTATTAATTATAGTCAGGATTATACTTCTGCTTTTCCCGGGTATTTTTTCTTTCAGGCAGTTTCAATTATTTGATCCAACAATTTATGGTACTAACACTCTTAATCGTTCATTAGGCGATCTTTTAATAAATGCCATTTTCTTTTGCTGGTTTGTTGTTTACACCTGGTATAACATGGGTCCCTGGCAGGCACTTGAAACTTTTATAAATGGTAAAAAGAAGTATTTGCTATATGCATTTATTTTAATGATTCTTATTTTTTCAACTTTTCTATTTGCTAATGTCATAAGAAGTATGGTGGCTGATTCAAAGATTTCTTTTAATGTTATAGATTTCTTCAGCCTGACCAAATTCACGGTAGTCGGTTTAGTTGTTTTGGCGTTGCTTTGCCTTACCTATTATTATTTTACCCGCATTTTATTCAGGTTGCTGTTTACAATTTACCGGAGAAATAACTTTTATATTTATTTTACAATTACTCTGATAGGTTTAGTATATCTCAGTTTTCAATCTTCCAACTCCCTGGTTCTATTTCAAATACCGGTGCTTTTATGGCTGCTTGCTTATACTTTTTTATTAAGCCAGGAAAAATTCATTGTCAATAAATTCAGAATCACCATTGCCGGAATTTTATTCTGGATTTTCATTTTTTCAGTCTCACTGGCTGCAGTTATTCTACGTGAAAACAGGGAAAAAGAAATCATCATCCGTAAAAACATTGCCGAAAAATATGATCAGTTAACAGATCCTTCTGGTGAACGGACAATCAGTATAGCCTTGGCATATCTTGATGTCCCATTTCTGCGCGATAATTTCTGGCGGTTCAGGCACCCTCAGCAAAATACTTTTATAAGAGACAGTATTGTTAGTGCCAACATGAGTGGTTATTTAAACAGGTATGATACTAAAATATATATTTATGATTCGCTTACCCGGCCGGTAAATAATTCAGATGCTTTGTCATATGCCGAATTAAATACCATTTTCACATTTCAAAGCAGGAGAACCGAGATACCCGATCTTTATTATCATGAAACCTCTTATGATCAATATACATACATTACCAAAAGAGTAATATCAGGTGGCGATAAGGCAATTGGCACTTTTTTCATGCTGTCTACTCCAAAAAAATATAACCAGGAGGCTTTCTACCCCGAGCTATTCAGAAGAATCAATAAATCCGATGCAGAAAATTCACCCATCTATTCATACGCTATTTATAAAAGAAATTTACTGGTTGCATCCAGCAGTAAGTATCCATTTAGATTTAATTTATTAGCTACAGAAGTACCAAGAGAGGAATTTGAAAGACGAATTGTTGATGACAGTGACGAATTGTGGTTTAAGGCCAGTAACACTAAGGTTGTTGTAATAGCTAAAAAAAGAGATACACTTATTGAAAGTATTACCCTGTTCTCTTATTTATTTTGTGCCTTTCTTTTTATGGTGGCTTTACTGCAGGGAATCACCATTCTTTTACGTGCAGGTGAGGACTGGAAAGAGATTAATATATTCTGGCAATTGAATATTCGTTCTCAGGTTCACAGTACAATTATTTTTATAAGTCTTTTTTCGTTTATCATAATTGGTGTTGCAACTATATCATTTTTTATAAGCAGGTATAATCGTAATAATGTTGATAAATTAAGCCGAACTGCAGGCATTTTAGTTAGAGAAATGCGTAATAAGGTAGAGGAGTTTGGAACTTTTGATGATGTAATAAAAATTTATGATCCTGTTACAAATCAAAATCTTCAAAAGCTGGTTCAGGAAGTAGCCGATATACACAATGTTGATGTAAATGTTTATGATCTTCAGGGTGATCTGCAGGTATCCTCTGAGTCGGAGGTTTATAAACGGGGTATTCTTAGCAGTAAGATGCACCCTGAAGCATATTACCACCTGCACCGCATGCGGCAGGTTCAGTATGTACAAAGAGAAACAATGAGTTCTCTTAATTACTTGAGTATTTATGCTGCAGTAAGAGATGAAAATGGTCAGGTGTATGCATATTTAAACATACCATACTTTTTGTCGCAGATAGATCTTAACCAGGAAATTTCAAATTTTCTTGTTACCATCATTAACCTGAACGCTTTTGTATTTTTATTGGCAGGTATTATTGCTTTATTCATTGCAAACAGAATTACCAGGTCTTTTTCTATAATAGGAGATAAAATGAAAGAGATAAGGCTTGGAAAAACCAATGAAGAAATTGTTTGGAACAGAAAGGATGAAATAGGTGAACTGGTAAAGCAGTATAATAAAATGGTGCACCAGTTGGAGCAAAGTGCAGATGCATTGGCTAAAAGTGAAAGAGAAGGCGCCTGGAGGGAAATGGCAAGACAGGTAGCGCATGAAATAAAGAACCCTTTGACGCCTATGAAACTTAGTATTCAATTTTTACAAAAAGCCATTCATAATAATCAGCCCAATGTAAAAGATCTTACAACAAGTGTTACCAATACTTTAGTTGAACAAATTGATCATCTATCGAAAATAGCAGCTGATTTTGCTCGTTTTGCTCATATTGGTAATTTAAAAACAGAGGTTTTTGATCTTCACCAGGTTTTGGATAATCTAAAAGAACTTTTTGGTTCCAATCCCAATGTGGAATTTCATTGGTTTAGGTTAGCTCACCCCGTTATAATAAAAGCAGATAAAACACATATGAACCGTCTCTTTACAAACCTAATCACCAACTCAATTGACGCCTGTGGTGGTAATGAAAATTGCAGGATAGAGATCAGGGAAGATTTAATTAAGGACGATATATTAATTCAAATAAAAGATAATGGTGAAGGCATTGAAGAAGAAATGCAATCCAAAATATTTACGCCAAACTTTACAACAAAAACATCCGGAACAGGTCTTGGCTTAGCTATGTGTAAAAGTATTGTGGAACAGGCTGATGGAGAAATATGGTTTAAGACAACCCCCGGCGAAGGAACATGCTTTTATGTGCAGTTGCCATTGTATACTACATAAGATTTTTTTCCTTTTTTCTTGCTTGTAAAAAGTTTTCAAATTCACTAAGGCTATAACTGCTCAAATTATATTCTTTGGTCAAACCTCCTTTTTGTGCAACCAAAACACCATATTTAATGTTTTGAAATTCTTCAGTTGAATGTGCATCTGGATTTACTGACAACAAAACTTTATTTTCCAGTGCATAATCAATCCATCTCCAATCCATATCTAAACGCCTGGGATTGGCATTGATTTCAATAACAACTTTATGTTCTGCACAGGCATCAATAATTTGTTTATGATTAACAGGATATCCATTTCTGCGTGTGAGCAATCTTCCTGTCATGTGACCAAGTATAGTAACATAGGGATTTTTAACAGCACTTAATAAACGATGCATTGCTTTTTCTTCAGACATTGTAAGATTTGAATGAACAGATGCAATAACAAGATCAAAAGTTGATAGAACAGAATCTTCAAAATCCAAAGCACCATCAGTAAGAATATCGCATTCTATACTTTTAAAAATCTTAAAAGGTGCAAGTCTTTTATTTAGTTCATTAATCTCTTTGTGTTGATCTCTTATCTTATTTTCATCCAATCCATTGGCGTAATATGCAGCTTTGGAATGATCTGAAATAACCAGGTATTCAAAGCCAAGTTCAATTAGTTCTTTAGCCATATCTTCTATGGAATAAGCGCCATCACTCCAGGTACTGTGGGAGTGAATTAATCCTTTTACATCGCTTGTTTGTAAAACAGGTGGAACCGGTTCTTTAGTTTTATTGTATAAATATTTTTCAGTTTCGCGTAAATAAGGAGGCACGTAATTTAATTGTGCTGACTTAAAAATATCATCCTCAGAATTAAAAGTTATTGATTCTGTTTCAGAGAATTTATTTTTCCATGCCTGAATAAATTCATCATTGCCTGTAGTGGTAAATAAAGTGTTTATAAAATCTCCTTCACTGCATAAATAAAACTTCAGTCTTATGGCATCATTAGCAAGCAATTCTATATGTTGGTCTGATTCAGAAGAGATGGTAGAATCTTCTGTTTGCAAAAAAGATATAAGTTTTTGCTTAGGCACCGTAGTTACCCATTCCAGCAAATCAATCACTTCAGATTGTCTTCTAAAAGCACCTGATATTTCCAGTTTATTGTTATTAAATTTTTTCTCCAGCTTTTGTTGGAATGCCTGTACAAAGCCTTCTACTTGTGCGTATAAATATTTACCGGAGTTTTGTTGTTGAAAGTGGATGGCTTCAAGAATGTTTTGTTGTGTCTTTGCTCCAAAACCTTTTTTATCCGCTATCACATTTTCCTGGCAGGCTTGTTTTAAATCATCGATAGTATCAATGTTAAGCTCTTTCCAAAGTGTATGAATTTTTTTTGGACCTAAACCTTTTATATTCATCATCTCCAAAACACCTTTTGGAGTTTCACTAATTAATTTTTCCAGCTGCTCCAGTTTGCCTGTTTCAAGGATTTCAAATATGCTATTACCAACGCTTTCACCAATTCCTCTTATAGAAGAAATTTTTTGTTTGCTTAATGAACTTATTGCTTCAGGATATTTTTCAAGGGTAAAGGCTGCACTGGAAAAGCTTTTCGATTTAAATGCATTTTCTCCATGTATGTCCATCATTTTTGAGAGGAGAGAAAGTTGATCTGCAATTTCATAATTATCCATTATGCAAGTTAACCATTAAGCTATTCTGTAGAAAGTTGTACGGGGCTTGTAGCAATTAGATTCAAAATTTTTTAACGACCATGTCTGCAATATAGAATGCTAAAGCTCTTATATTTGCAGCGGCAGGTCTTGCACGACCAGCTCCTGCTGAATTCCCCCAGGATCGGAAGGTAGCAAGGGTAGGCGGTTGTAGCGGTGCGATGTAAGTAGCCTGCCATTTTTTTATCTCACTTTTCCAATCAGTTTTATTACTTTCCTTTAATTATCTTGCACGCCTAAAAAAACTACATGAAATTTTTCATCGATACGGCTAATTTAGATCAGATTAAAGAAGCACACGAACTTGGTATATTAGATGGTGTTACAACTAATCCTTCTTTGATGGCAAAAGAAGGCATAAAAGGTGAAGAAGCTATTAGTAACCATTATAAAACCATTTGCGAAATGGTTAATGGCGATATAAGTGCCGAAGTTCTTTCTACCGATGTTAAAACAATTATTGAAGAAGGTAAAAAACTTGCTGCCATTCACCCCAATATTGTTGTAAAAGTTCCCATGATAAAAGATGGTGTAAAGGCTATTAAATGGTTTACTGATAACGGCATCCGCACCAATTGTACACTTATTTTTTCTGCAGGACAGGCTATCCTGGCTGCTAAAGCCGGGGCGGCTTATGTTTCTCCTTTCATCGGCAGGATAGATGACAGTGGATGGGATGGAATGGTTCTAATAGAACAGATCTCCAATATTTTTGCTATTCAGGGTTTTAAAACAGAAATTTTAGCCGCATCTATACGTTCTCCAAATCATATTGTTCGTGCAGCTGAATTAGGTGCAGATGTATGTACCTGCCCGCTGGAATCAATCCTGGGTTTATTAAAACACCCGCTTACAGATATTGGTTTAGCTAAGTTTTTGGAAGATGCAAAGAAGATGTAACTAAATTATTTCTCTTCCTTTTTTTGGGTTTGTTTTGCATTTCATCCAATATTTCTTCGGTTGTTTTAAGCGGTTCATCAAAACCTCTTTTCTGAATATAAATGGTTACCTGTTTCCAAAGAGCCGGGTTTGATTTCAATACAGCTTTTACAATTATTGAATCAGCAGTATAGGAGCTGTCAATAAATAGATCATTGTTATCAAAATAGCCTGTATTTGCAGAAAACCTGATATACGAGCTGTCTAATGGCATCCATACTCCATCAGTTGTTCTGCCATCAACATTTATGTAGTTGAAAAATCCTTTCTTTAAACTATCGGTATACAAATGAAAGTGTATACTCTCAATTTTTTGGGCTGACAGAGATTGCAGGGAAACTGATAATATTATTAAAAACAGGATGTTTTTCATATTAAACACTAAAGCAAATTTCCTACTATATAAGTTAAGACAGATTTAATACTTAAAAACTTAAACAAAAAACATTTAATCATCTCCTTCAGGGAATAATTGTTAAATACATCAAAATAAAATTTGCTATAAAATGCAACTCTCTTAATTTTGCTCCTCATGAATTTATTTTTACATACACACCATCATACATTATTACTAAAGTAAGCTGGTGGTGTATTGGTTAATATATTAGGCTTACCTCGGTAAGCCTTTTTTTTATTTATTTGATAAGGTTAAAAAGAAACAATGTTAAAACTGGCAATTCAAAAAAGTGGAAGATTACATGACGATAGTATTCAATTATTAAAAGATTGTGGAATAGCTATAAAAAATGGAAAGAATCAATTAATAACAATAGCAGAAAATTTCCCCCTTGAGGTTTATTTTCTCCGCGACGATGATATTCCTCAATATGTAGAAGATGGTGTGGCACATATAGGAATGGTAGGTGAGAATGTAGTTTTTGAAAAAGCAAAAGAAATAGAAATAGCAGAGATGTTAGGCTTTGGTAAATGCAGACTTTCAATTGCTGTGGCAAAAAATGATGATTATACGGATGCTTCTACCTTAAAAGGTAAAAAAATAGCCACGAGTTATCCTTTGCTTACCAAACAATTCCTTCAAAAACAAAACATAGAAGCAGAGATACATGAAATCAGTGGTTCAGTAGAACTGGCTCCGGGTATAGGTTTGGCTGATGCCATCTGCGACCTGGTCAGCAGCGGGTCAACTTTATTTATGAACGGATTAAAGGAAGTGCAAACTGTATTACACAGCCAGGCTGTACTTATTAAATCAAAAGGTTTGAATGATGAACAAATGCAACTTTTGAATCGTTTGTTGTTTAGAATAAGAGCTGTGCGTAAAGCAAAAAATAACAAGTACGTGTTATTAAATGCACCAAATGAAGCCTTAGAACAAATTATAAATTTATTACCAGGCATGAAAAGTCCTACAGTTTTACCTCTTGCAGAAAGCGGTTGGAGTTCTGTGCACAGTGTTTTAAATGAAGATGAATTTTGGGAAAAAATAGAAGCGCTAAAAAATGCAGGTGCACAGGGTATATTGGTGATACCTATTGAAAAAATGATTGTTTAATAAAAAGTAAAATGAAAATTATTAACTATCCTGCAAGAAAAGAATGGGACCGGCTTTTACTACGACCATACAT
>JACDAZ010000421.1 GCA_013695175.1 Flavisolibacter sp.
AAATTGAACTCAATGGTAAGTTAGTTTCTACAGCTGTTTTTTCCTTTTCTTCACAGCTATAAAAACAAATCACCACCAAAGCTGTCATGAATAGATATAGAACTCTCCTCATGCGATAAAGGTAAACAGCTCTCGTTAAGTAAAACCTAAATTAGCCTCTGTACAAGCTATAGAAGAACAAGACAAAAGCTAAAGGGTAAATTAATTTATCTTTGACGGCTATGTCAAAATGGCTTCAAAAACTTGTAGCATCTTTTTTGACTAAACTTGAAATAATTGTTGGGAATATTGATTTGTTCCGTTTCAATCTTTCATAAAATCAACCATAAAAAAGTTTAGAACTTAATATATGATCGGACTCTTATCAAAAATCTTTGGTGGCAATAAATCGGAAAAAGATGTGCGGGTAATTACACCAATGGTTTCTAAAATAAATGGATTTTTTGACCAGTATGGCTCCATCTCTAATGATGAACTAAGAAACAAAACTGTAGAATTTAGAAAACGCATACAGGATCATCTAAAAGATATCGATGCAGAAATTGAAGAAACTACAAAAAAAGCAGATGAACTTTCTTTTGAAGATTTAATTGGCAAAGACAATATTTACCAGCAGGTTGATAAATTAAAAAAAGACCGCAATAAAAAAATAGAAGAAGTTCTTAAAGAAATTCTTCCCGAAGCATTTGCCGTTGTAAAGGAGACAGCCCGCCGTTTTAAAGGAAACAATGAGCTAACAGCCACTGTAACCGAACTTGATAAAGAACTTGCCATTCAAAAGAATCACATCATCATTGATGGTGAAAAAGTAACCTTCAAAAATACCTGGACGGCCGGTGGTGGTGAAATTGTTTGGAACATGGTTCACTACGATGTGGAGTTGATTGGTGGTGTTGTTTTGCACGAAGGAAAAATTGCTGAAATGGCAACGGGTGAAGGTAAAACCCTGGTATCTACCTTACCTGCTTATTTAAATGCATTAGCAAGTGCAGGTGTGCATATAGTAACAGTGAATGATTATTTGGCACGTCGTGACAGTGAGTGGAACGGACCCATTTTTGAATTTTTGGGAATGAGAGTGGATTGTATTGATAAACACCAGCCCAATACTGAAGACAGGCGCAAAGCTTACCTGGCAGATATTACCTACGGTACCAATAATGAATTTGGTTTTGATTACCTGCGTGATAACATGGTTCATTCGCCTGAAGAGATGGTGCAACGCAAACACCATTTTGCTATGGTGGATGAGGTGGATAGTGTATTGATTGATGATGCACGTACTCCTTTAATTATTTCCGGTCCGGTACCACGTGGTGACGACCAGCAGTATCATATTTTACGTCCGCGTGTAAAACAACTGATAGAATCACAGGAATCCATAGTTCGCGGGTTTTTAAATGAAGCAAAAAAAAGATTTGCCGCAGGCGATGATGATCCAAAAAGCGGTGGTCTGTTTTTATACCGTGCTTACCGTGGACTACCAAAATATGGTCCACTGATAAAGTTTTTAAGCGAGCCGGGTATAAAAGTAAAATTGCAAAAAGCAGAAAATTATTATATAGGTGACCAGCAGCGAAACATGCATATTGTAGATGAAGAATTGCTGTTTCATATTGAAGAAAAAAACAAATCTGTTGACCTGACCGATAAAGGTTTAGGCGCCATCACCAAAGCAGGTGAAGATCCGGAGTTTTTTGTACTGCCGGATATTGGTGTAAAAATGTCGGAGATAGAAAAAACAGATATCCCTGCCGAAGAAAAATTACAGCAAAAAGAAAGCTTATTAAATGAGTATTCTCAAAAAGCAGATCGTATACATTCCGTTCAGCAATTATTAAAAGCATTTAGTCTTTTTGAAAAAGATGTTGAATATGTTGTGATGGATGGTGCTGTAAAAATTGTTGATGAACAAACAGGTCGTATACTGGATGGACGCAGGTATAGCGATGGTCTACACCAGGCTATTGAAGCAAAAGAGAATGTAAAGATTGAAGCAGCTACACAAACTTATGCAACGGTTACCTTACAGAATTATTTCCGTATGTATCACAAGCTGGCGGGTATGACGGGTACTGCCGAAACGGAAGCTGCTGAATTCTGGAGCATTTATAAATTAGATGTTGTAAACATTCCAACCAATATTCCTATTACTCGTAAAGACCAGCAGGATCTTGTTTATAAAACCAAAAGAGAAAAATACAGATCGGTAATAGAAGAAATAGAAGCCTTACGTGTTGCCGGCCGACCTGTACTGGTTGGTACCACTTCAGTGGAAGTGAGTGAACTTTTAAGCCGTGCCTTACAGCAAAAGAAAATACCACATAATGTACTGAATGCAAAACAACATGCACGTGAAGCGCAGATAGTTGCTGAAGCCGGATTAGCAGGTGCCATTACCATTGCAACCAACATGGCTGGTAGAGGTACCGATATTAAACTGGGACCCGGTGTAAAAGAAGCCGGTGGTTTAGCCATCATTGGTACAGAGCGTCATGAAAGCCGCCGTGTGGACAGGCAGTTGCGTGGTCGTGCAGGAAGACAGGGTGACCCCGGTACATCACAGTTTTATGTATCGCTTGAAGATGATCTGATGCGCATGTTTGGCAGTGAACGTATAGCAGGATTGATGGACAGGTTTGGATATAAAGAAGGTGAGGTGATCCAGCATAGCATGATCTCCAAATCTATTGAAAGGGCGCAACGCAAAGTGGAAGAAAACAACTTTGGCATACGCAAACGCTTGCTGGAGTATGATGA
>JACDAZ010000230.1 GCA_013695175.1 Flavisolibacter sp.
GATTATAGAAGTATTTCTAATAAGCCAGGAAAAAATAGATTCTCCCCGATTCAAACATGGACCTACAGCAAGTGTGTCAAAAATACTTTTACAACCAACCAGTTGCACCAATGAATTGATAAAACCTGTTGTTCAAATGGCCGAACAATTATTTCAGATGGGAAAAAAATATAAAAAGGCAGGTGTTATTTTAAGCGGTCTTGTTCCGGATGATTCCATTCAGGCGAATATGTTTGCTGATGGCAGGGGTAGTGCAGGAAGATTTTTAATGGACATGGTAGATAATATCAATTTTAGTATGCGGGACGATATAGTAAAATTTGCATCTTCAGGAACCGGAAAAAGATGGAGAATGCAGCAAAATTTTCACTCCCCCCGATATACTACCCGCTGGGAAGAAATTCCGGAAGTAAAATAATCATGGCTTGCAATTTGATTTCCTGTTGCTATGCCAGAAGGTCCATCATTAGTTATTTTAAAAGAAGAAGTAAAATCCTTTGAAGGAAAGAAAGTGCTTGTTGTGGAGGGCAATTCAAAACAACCCATTGAAAAAATTCAGGGTAAAAAACTGGTCGAGATATTAACCTGGGGTAAACATTTGATATTACGCTTTCCAAAATTTTCTGTTCGTATTCATTTTATGTTGTTTGGAAAGGCTGCAGTAAATGAAAAGCTGCTCAGGGAACCACGATTGAGTTTACAATTCAGCAAAGGAGAATTCAATTTTTACACCTGCTCTGTACAATTTATTGAAGAGCCGCTTGATGAAGTGTATGACTGGTCTGGCGATGTTTTAAGTGATAGTTGGGATGAGAAAGCAGCCCGCAAAAAATTAAAGCAAATACCTGAAACGCTGGTAGCAGATGCTTTACTGGATCAAAATATTTTTGCCGGCGTAGGTAATATTATTAAGAATGAAGTGTTGTATAGAATAAAAGTGCATCCTGAAAATAAAGTTAGTGATCTGCCTCCACGAAAACTAACAGCATTAATAAAAGAAGCCAGAAAATACAGCTTTGATTTTTTGAAATGGAAAAAAGAGTTCACCTTAAAAAAGCACTGGCTGGCACATACAAAAAAAACATGTGCAAGAGATGACAATCCCATAATAAAAAAACATATTGGCAAAACCAATCGACGAACTTTTTATTGTGAAGTGTGCCAAGTAAGGTATTGAAATTTTGAATTTTGAATGTTGAATGTTGAATGTTGAATGTGGGATTGTAAATATGATAATCTTTAAAAAGTGGGAAATGAATTTATTGCTCTTTTTGTCCTTATATATTTCCCACTTACTTTTTAAGAATGTGATTTCCAATGTATATTTTTAAATATATAAATTGTTGCAATAGCAAAAACTTTCTTTTATTTTCGAGTTAGCGGCAAGCAGAACCGAGACCCTATAAACAAGACCACGAATGACAACATACATTTCAATTTTAAGAGGAATAAATGTAAGCGGACAGAAACTAATCAAAATGGACGCTTTGAAAAAAATGTATGAAAACCTAAACTTTGAAAACATACAGACTTATGTCCAAAGTGGGAATGTAATTTTCTCATCAAAAGAAAAAGAGCAGAAAGAACTTGAAAAAATAATCTCATTAAAAATTGCAACTGAATTTGGGTTTGAAGTTCCTGTAATTGTACTAAATGAAAAAACATTAGAAACTATCATTAAGAACAATCCATTTACTAAGGACAATCTAAAAGACAGTTCATTTTTACACGTTACCTTTTTGGCTGACAATCCAATCCCGTTTAATAAAGAAAGTATCATAGAAAAGAAGCAACCAAACGAAGAAATAGATTTTACTCAAAATGCAGTTTATCTGTATTGTCCAAATGGATACGGAAAAACAAAACTCAACAATAACTTTTTAGAAAATAAACTGAAAGTAAAAGCAACAACACGAAATTGGAGAACAACAAACGAACTTCTAAAATTAGCAACGAAATAATATGGCAAATAAATATTTACTTCACGGAAAACTAACAGCACAAGCAGGAAATAGAAACGAACTTGCGAACATTTTGTTGGAAGCGTCTAAACTTGTATCAACCGCAAAAGGCTGTAAACTTTACGCAATCTGCAAAGACGAGAATGACACAAATTCAGAGTATGTTACAGAAATTTGGGACAGCAAAGATGACCACGATAACTCATTAAAAGTTAAAGGAGTGAGAGAACTAATAATGAAAGCAATGCCAATATTAGACGGACAACCTACAAAAGGACAAGAACTTGAAATTTTAGGAGGAGCAGGAATATAATGCAAAAACTGCCAGCCGCTAACAGCACCTTCAAGAAATTGGCGGTTCAGTGGTTAAATGAAGCTTTGTGCTTCGTATCAAGAAAAGCTAAATTTGTTTTTATTCAAACCTGTGACAATGGAACGACGCGTTATCAATATAGACCCGGAAATTTTGGGTGGTACAGCTGTATTCTATGGGACGAGAGTTCCAATAAAAAATCTATTTGATTACTTAGAAACAGGGGAATCTATCGATACATTTCTTGAAGATTTTGAAGGCGTAAGAAAGGAGCAGGTAATCAAAGTTCTTGAGATGTCACAAAAGCTTATTGAAACATCAACAGGCATCCTGAATGAAAATTTTGATTGACGAGTGTGTTACCAAAAGACTGAAACAGCACTTAAAAGAATATGAAGTTTTTACGGTAACTCAGATGCACTGGAATGGTCTGAAAAATGGCAAGCTCCTCACCGAATGTGTAAGCAACAATTTTACTATTGTTTTGACCATTGACAAAAAC
>JACDAZ010000458.1 GCA_013695175.1 Flavisolibacter sp.
ATTTGTATAAGTCTTTTAGAAGACCGTTGTGATGAGTTAGGGCTTGAGTTAATGGTAAATAATAATACTGCGCTTCACGAAACAGCTTTTACTGTATCTGTAGATTTATTAGGTCATGGATGTACTACAGGAATTTCTGCACACGATCGTTCAAAAACAGTCCAGGCTCTCATAGATCCTGCTACAAAACCTATAGAATTGGGTAAACCTGGTCATATTTTTCCTTTACGTGCTAAAAAAGGTGGAGTGTTAAGAAGAGCTGGTCATACAGAAGCCGCAGTAGATCTGGCGCGATTAGCAGGTTTTGAACCGGCAGGAGTACTTGTTGAAATTATGAATGATGATGGCTCCATGGCAAGATTATCAGAATTAAGAAAAGTGGCTCAAAAATTTGATTTTAAGATCATATCTATAAAAGATTTGATTGAATACCGTATTAAAAGAGATTCTTTGATTGAAGAAATTGTGCGGGTTGACATGCCTACTGAATTCGGGCATTTTAAATTAATTGCTTTCCAGGAAAAAAATACATCCAATGAACATCTGGCATTAATAAAAGGAAGCTGGGAAGAAGGCGAACCTGTTATGGTAAGAGTGCATTCATCTTGTTTTACCGGCGATATACTGGGTTCTCTTCGCTGCGATTGCGGAGAGCAATTGCATCGCGCCATGGAAATGGTAAATGCAGAAGGTAAGGGAGCTATTTTATACATGAACCAGGAAGGTCGTGGCATCGGGTTATTAAATAAATTGAAAGCATACCGCTTGCAGGAAGAAGGAATGGATACCGTTGAAGCAAACCTGCATCTTGGTTTTCAGATGGACCAGCGGGATTATGGAATTGGAGCTCAAATACTTCGTTACCTGGGTATAAGTAAACTCAGACTTATCAGCAATAACCCTAAAAAAAGAGTGGGTTTGCTTGGATATGGGCTTGAGATAGTGGAAAATGTGCCTTTGCAAATAGTTTCTAATCCACATAACGAAAAATACCTTTCAACAAAACGTGATAAGCTGGGACATGAAATGAGTTAAGATCAATCATCTTCCGGTTTAGGTGCATCAGGTATCGTGTCTGTAGCAGGTGGAATAGTATCAGATTTTTTCTCACCATGTTTTGCTCCAAAGAGTTCAGATAATGATTCAAAATCTTTTCTGTAAGATAGTTTGGCACCGGCTCTTTGGCTTCGCCTGCCGGTTTGTGTGGCACCGAATAGTAAGTCAGATGCTTGTGAGTAAAAGAAAGTAGCTCTTAATGAACCTGTTTCATTTAAAAGTAATTCTACATTTACATCAGGGAACAACCTGATATTTTGTTCGATGTCTGATTGAATGGGAACATCAAAAGTTCCACCAAAAGTTATTTGTACTCTTTCATTTAAAAGAGGTGCACTTAAACTAAAATTTAAATCAGTTTGATTGATCCTGAAACCACGGGCATTTTGTTCAATAAGATTTCTGTTATATAAGGATCCGGTGAAATTGAATGAGAGCTTGTTGTTTTGTAACAGCTTGGAGAAAAGCTGGTTTAATCTTTTGTTTACTTCGCCAAAAAATAAACCTGATATGGTACTATATGCAAATTCATTTAAAGCATTATAATTGGTTTGAGCTGATTCATAAGGTGCAAAACTATTAAAGACAATTAAGTAAGTAACCTGCTTGTTAATCTCATTTATATTTCTTTCTATTTGCTGTATGCCAAATGCAAGAGTAGGGTCGCTGTAAGCAATACTGTTTTCAGGAAATTCAAGTTTAAAATTAAATTCCGGGCGAAATAGTTCCCCGGTCAATTGTGCTAATACTCTTACATCACCCCTGTACCGGGCAAGCTGGTTGTTTAAAGATAAACTGGAGGCAAGTGGAGCAAAACTTACCTGCTTAGCTTCATAAACTGCATTAAAATTTATTATAGCAGCATAAGGGTCACCTGTCCATTCAATATAATTAACGGCACCTTTTCTCAACTCAAAAGGTTTTTTAAAAAAAGACTGGAATGTAAAAAGATAACTGCCTTCTTCGATATCGTATCTGCCCCTTATGCTAAGGGGTTCTGATGTTCCTGCTTTTAACCTGATGTTGCCCCGGCCTCTTCCCCGAATCACATCACCTGTTAATTCATCTAAAACCACTTCTACAGTAACCAAAGGATTAGCAGTAAGACTGACTTCGTATGTAATATTTGTTGTGGAACCTCTGTAAGCATCCGCTGTCATTTCCACTCCAAACTTGCGCTCCACCATAAAATCTGCTGACCCACTTTCGCGGGTGCGGGAGGGAGGTATGGTAATAAATGAAGGATCCAGGTCTGATGCATTTACTTCTATATAAAGATGCATATCATATTCAGGTCCTATTAATTTTAAAAAACCGATACCCATAGCAGTTCCATAAAACTGCTGGTTGTCACTATAAGTTGTATTTATTAATTCCATCGGCCGGCTATCTACTTCGGCTTCAATATCAAATACCATGTTTTGAAAGTTGTTATGATTTAAACTTCCTCTTACAGTGGCAGTATTACCAAAACGGTCTATTAGCTTCATTGTACCCAGGTTCACAGCATTCCTGGTTAGTTCTATTTCAGTATCTTCTATTCTCTAAAATACCTGCGAA
>JACDAZ010000464.1 GCA_013695175.1 Flavisolibacter sp.
ATGTATGATATTGATATCAATGGCTGTTATTCTTACCTTAACTGATTCAAACCAGGTTAAAACAGAACCTATAACCGATATCAACAAAAATAAATTACGCTCTGCAGGAGGTTTCTTTGCGGTATTAGCTGGTATAACTCTGGTAGCCGGACTTATTTGGGGCACAGACTTGTTTGGAGTAAGTATGGTTAATCTTGGTTTCCATTCTATATTCATGATGACATTCCTGATGGCTTTTCTATCTGTTATTATGTATACAAATGCAAACAGCAAAATACAGGACCCTAAGGGTTATGATTTTGATCCCAGGCTCTTTAAAACGGATACAAATTTTTTAATTGGAGCCATAGGAATTGTAATCATTATAGTTTCCTTATATGCATATTTCTGGTAATTCCCTATATGTAAATGTATCAGAACATTTAGTTTGCAACAGCTTTAAAATTTATCAGCTGTTCTTAATGAAAAGAACAATGAATAATTAAAATTTGTATTATTTGATCTGGATGGACTATAATTATGATATTCAATACCTATTCATCTCTATCTTTCTTTTTAAAGACCTTATTTAAAAATTTCTTTAAACCCTTTTTTTGTTTTTCTTCTTCTTCGATTAAAACAGTTGTGTCAGTTTTAATTTGTGGTGTTGCAGGTTTTGGCAAACTGCTTATAGAATCTTCATAATATTTTCTTTGAAGATCAACGGCTGAAGTATACAGTGCAGCGCCATAAACAAGACGATGGTGTTCATTATCCTTCCATACAGGTTGAGAAGGATTATCAATAACAATATTTTTTCCTAATGAATCTTTTTGAATTGCTTCAAGATTTTTTTCTATCCGCCATTCATTATTATCATCTGAATAAAAAAAATATTGCTTCTCTTCCACATCATAATACACATTGGGTTTTGGATAATAGAAAATGGTAGTTCCCTGCTTTTCTTCTTCAGCAGCATTGCAGGATGTTAAACTTGTAAACATTGCAGCGACTACGACATAGAAAACAGTAATTATTTTAAACTTTAATTTCAATATCTAATTATTACCTTTTATTACAAGCATTAATTATTGCTGCTGCTATCAATATCAATCTCTAATTCTTCCACCAGGCTTTTTGCAGTACTATCTCCAGCCAAAACAGCTTCAAGCAATAATTTAGAACCCGCAAAAACATTACGTTCATATTTGCAATTATCATACTTGTTTATCCGAAGCACTTCAGGATTGTCAGCAAAAAAATATAAAAAGCCCAACGTTCGTTTTGCAGGGGCAAATCCTTTATCGCTTGATTTTTTTACGAGGTTGTAAGCTTTGGCACAATCAAGTGAAGATGTTTTCTTTTGAAGTCCCATTTTTCCATATTCAAACATGGCTTCAACCACATCCTGTTCTGCCAATTCTTTATAAATTAATGCAGCTTCCTCCATTTCATTTCTATCTTTTAATTCATTTGCATCAACCAACTTTATTTTAATTTCTTCCAGGGTTAATTTTTTTGGTTTAGCCATTTTTGTCCTGGCTTCCCAATCTACCAAACTAAGAAGATCCTTTTTTCTCAACCACCCTTTTGATGTTTGACCATTATCATTTGTAAACTCTGTATATATAAAATTGTTTTTTTCTTCGAAAGCCTTTACTACTGCAGTAGATGGAATCATATAAGCCGTTCTTCGGGCTGACTCCTGCGGTTGATCATGAAAATATGCTTTCGATGCTACCACCTTATATTGACCAACTTCATTTTTTGAAACAGCCTTACCGGCAACCTGTGTAGAAGAATTTTTATTTTTTTGATTATTCTGATACCACGCAAAAACCACTGCACTACTTCCCAATAAAAACAAAAGCAGGTAAAAAAATTTGGAACTTTTTTTCTTTGTTCTATAAGGAGCAGATGTTTCTCCAGTGTTCGTTGAATTTTTATAATTTAATTCCCTTTGCTGGTAATAAATTACCTGTTGTTCCAGTTTTTCTTTTTCTTTCTGCAATACCTTATTCTCTTGCTCCAATCGTGATAAATCATTAATAGTGAGAGGTATATTTTCTGCCCTGATGCTTTTTGAAATTATATACTCATGAAGTATCATTCCATTTGCAAATCTTTTCCCAGAATCTTTTTGCAGACATATATAACTCAGATTTAGTAACCATTCCGGCACCTGCATTTCCAATTCTTTCTTATCTGTTGACCATCCTGTTGGTAAATTTCCCTTTCTTAATGCAAGAATATCAGGGGGCTGACTTTCTAAATGTGCCACCATTACTTTATTACGGGCACTTTCGCTTTTATCATTTAGTGGAAATGGTACTCTTCCGGCCAACAACTCATAAAGAACTACACCAAAACTGTATACATCTGTTTGAAAGAGCATCTGTCCCTCATTTTGCTCCGGTGCCATAAACTCAATAGCACCTGCATGTCTCATGCTTGTTCTTCGCTGTTCGTCCGACATCATTGACAAACCAAAATCAAGCAGAACATAATTGCCTGAGTGTATGTTTAATTTTACATTATTTGTTTTTATATCACCATGCTTTACATCTACACGATGGCAGTGCGCCAGGGCAAAAGCTAATTGATCTGCGACTTTTATTACTTCTTTGATAGAAAAAACAGGATCATGCGGTGGTTTCAATAATTCTTCCAAATCCGGGCCTTCTACATATTCCATTTCAATAAATGGAAATGAACCTGTTTCCGTAATTCCCGAACTTATAATTTTTACAACATTGGGATTAGGCTTTTCATTTACTTTTTTCAACTTGTTCACCTCATTTCGAAAAGCTGTAAAATGTTTATCATCGGAAGTTTCGCTATGTATAGGCGTAGGCAATAATTTAACGGCAGTAATAATTTCTCCAACTCTTCTGGCTTTATAGACGGAGCCCTGCCCACCTGTTTTTAAAGCACCCATGTTTTCAAGTCCTTCTGTTATGGTAAACACTTTTGCCATTAAGTAAATTTAAGATTCAGTTGTTTACCTGCTGTACAAACATTGCCATTGACTTGTTAATCTATTGAAGCAAGATCTTTTTTTTGTATCCACCCTCTTGAAGTTTGACCTAAATGATTTATGAAGATGATATATATAAATCCATTTTTTTCTTCTAAGGGAGTAATAGTATCAGGAGATGGAATTAAATATGCGCTTCGCCTGGTGCCTTCGTCCGGTTCATCATGAAAATAAGCCCTTGAAACAGATACTTTATATTTAACAATAGCATTATTTCCTGATGATGCAACAAGTTCGCTTATAGGTTCCTTTGCCACCGTATCCTTATTTTCTTCAACAGGTTTGCTTTCAGTTTCTGCTACCGGTTCAACAGGTATGTTTTCCTGTGCAGGTTCAGGAGTATCTAATGGAGTATAGTTTACTTCTTCCTTTATAATTTCATCCCTGTTTTCATTAGTAGCAGGTGTTGTATTTACAGGCAGCGAACTTACATTATCAGCCACTCTGTTTTCTCTGTTGGAAAAAAGTGAATACGCACTAAAAGCAGCTAATAAAGCAGTTACCAAAAGCAAAGCGATAAAACTTGATTGAGAAACACCTCTTTTATTTGAATGTGTAACCGGAGCAGAATAATTACTCCTGCCTTTCATTTGTCGAAGTTCCCCATCATTATAAAGTAAATTTGATTTTAACTCTTCAATCTCCTGGTCTTTTTGCTTTAATAAATGCTGATACTTTAATAAACTTTTTTGCAGTTCATCTTTTTCTATTAAATGCTTTTGATTTTGCTCCTGTAAAAGAAAGTTAGTATCACCTGATGATTCTTCTTTTTTAGCAGTCAGAGTTGAATTCAAGGCAATGTACTCATGTAGTTCCATGCCATTTGCAAAACGATGTTCAGGATTTTTCTCAAGGCATTTATAAACCATGGATATTAACCATCCCGGCACAAGCATTTCATGATTCATTTTTTCTTGTGACCATGATGCAGGAATATTTTTTTGCCTCAAGGTTAAGATATCCGGTGGCGGCGTTTCCATGTGCGACACCATAACCTTATTACGTGCTGTTTCTCCCCTGTCTTCCAGTGGAAATGGAACTATGCCTGCTAATAATTCATAAATAATGATTCCAAAGCTGTACACATCTGTTTGAAACAGCATTTTACCTTCATTCTGCTCCGGAGCCATAAATTCAATAGCGCCTGCATGTCTTAAACTTGTTCTACGCTGCTCATCACTCATTATAGCCAATCCAAAATCAAGCAACACATAATTACCTGTTTTTTGATTGAACTTAATGTTATTGCTTTTTATGTCTCCATGCTTTACATCTACACCATGACAATGAGCCAAAGCATTTGATAACTGTTCTGCTATTTTAATAGTTTCTTTTACTGTAAAAACAGGATCATTGGGTGGTAATAAGAGTTCTCCCAGATCATATCCTTCTATAAACTCCATTTCGATGTAAGGAAAATTACCTGTGTCTGTAATGCCTGAATTTAATATAGTGACTACATGAGGATTTGGTACTTCATTTACTTTTTTAAGCTTTGCCACTTCATTTTGAAAATCAATAAAGTTTTTATCATCGTGGCTTTCGCTATAAATGGGTGTAGGTAAAAGTTTTACTGCTGTAATAATTTCTCCCTGCCTCCGGCCTTTATAAACAGAACCCTGTCCGCCGGTTTTCAGAGCACCCATATTTTCAAGACCTTCTGTTATAGTAAACACCTTACCCATTATCGGAATTAATCTGCAGAATAACTAAAAGATAAAATGGCAGAATCTCCAATCATAATCTGGTCACCTTCTTCCAAAGCATGACCAATTTGTGTGCTGTATAATTTTACAGGCGTACTTTCCTCAGCAGATCTGACTTTTACTTTATTACGCGGAGGAATACCACCTTCATCTGCAAAAATTACAAAATGCCCTGTATCGTTATCAAAATGAATATGTGCATGCTGGCGGCTTATGAACTTATTAGACTCATTGCCGCTATTGCCGGGAAAAGCTATATGATTAATTCGCATAAAACCATCACCGCCTTGTACTTTACTTTCCCTGCCAATATTTATTTTACCGCTTCCTGAATGAATCTGGTAAACTTCTTTTTCCGCTTCACCATTTAAGATTTTTATATATGCAGTAGCTGATTTTTGTAAATTATTTTTTTTAGTTTTTATAAATAATGCAGCATCCAAACCCTGAATTTTCATAGCTTCTTTAGGCAATTCATCAAGAAAATCCATTTCCAGGGTCCAGGTCTCCGGAAGATCAATCATATAATCATCTGCTATTCTTTGAATCTCCTGGGTCTTAAATTTTTCTATTTGTTCAAAATATACAGCAGATTCATACAAATGCTTTTCACTTTCATTTGCTGAAAAATACAAATGAAGACCTTTAATATTACGGCCTTCACCCCCTTCCAATGTTTTTAATTTCTCTTTTATAAACTGAAGCAGCTGATCACGTATGATTTTTACATCTTTAGTTTTCCCTAAAGTATTTTGTTTTACATAATCAATCATGGCAGGTTGTATTTTTTGTTTTTGTTGTTGATACTTATATTAAAATTATTCAAGAATAAGTCCAAATTGCCTTTAACATCACAAATTGCCTAAAGTTGTGGAATCTTTTAAAGTTTCATTTCCAAACCCTTTTATATATCCCCGCTGAATAAGTTCGGGAATAACCAAATCTCCTGCTAATTGAACGGCATCACTTGACCCTTTAGTGCCTTCAATCCTGATACAAGCTACAATATGCCCTTGTCCCCTGGCTTTAGGAGCAAAAAATACGTACCAGCCATCGTTTATTCTTTGACCTCTTATAATTCTTTCAGGGGTTCCTGTTTTACCACCCACCGCAATTTTTGTACGATGAACTTTATTGGCACTTTGCTTTTTCATATAATCTGTGATGGTAAAGGCATATTGTGGCTGCTTTGCCACAGCAATTCCGTCATTAACGCCTAAAAGCGAATCACTGATTTTTAAAACATATTTATTTTGTAAAAGCAATCCATTATTTGTAATACCTGAAACCAGCCTGGCAACTGCAGCAGGTGTAGCAATTAATTCTCCTTGCCCCCAGGCCATACCCGAAACTCCCCTGCCACGTGTTTTTCTGATGTCATTCCTGTTATAGCCGGATAAGCTTTTAAACTCTGTTCTTCTCCAAAATTCTCTCCACTCATTTTCCCTTGATTCATTATTTAAATTTCTTTCATAATAATATCCGCCTACTCCACGCAAAAACATTCCCGACTGCAGGTAAATAGTTGCCATTTCTTCCTGAAGCTTTTCTTCATTTGCCAGCTTAATAAAATAAGAATTATTGGAACGAACCAATGCCCTTTCCATACTTATATTTCCTGCTTCGTCTGGTTCATATCCTTTTACCCTGATCAGATCATGCGGACGAATAGCAATGGTTTTTCTTGCAGCGGCTTCTCCCAATTTATTGAAAGCTGCAAGTGTTGTTGCCACTTTAGCGGTAGACCCCGGTTGTGTTGCATAGGTAAATCCGAGGTCGTTAATTGTCAACCAGTATGATAATTTATTCTGTTCTCTTACAGTAAGCGTCATTTTTTCCCAATCATTAACCGGCGGCAATGGCCACATGGCTGAAGCCAGTACATCACCAGAGAAATCTTCCATTACTACAATGGACACCCTGTTATCCTGCATGGAATCATTTACAGCCAGCTTTTTTTGTAACCCCGTTTGTAAACCTGCATCCATTGTTAACTGCACATC
>JACDAZ010000503.1 GCA_013695175.1 Flavisolibacter sp.
CCACCGGCCATGCCAAAACCTTCCACCCAATCACCTTCTGTTTTCCTGTTTGTGTTCCTGTTTTTCCAGCCAATCTTTTCTGCACCCATCTCATAGGCTTCCTTTAAATACTTACTTGAAAAAGGAAGGTTTCTTTGAGGATCTGTTTCAGCATAATTTATCAACCTAAGTAGGAGCGGATCCATATTTAATTTATGTGCTAATTCATCGATGGCACATTCAATGGCAAACGCACCTGTAGCTTCACCGGGTCCCCGCATCCAGGTAGGTGTACTTACATCTAAAGGATACACCTTATAACGGGTTGTAACATTAGGACTGTTATATAAAAATCGAGATACATTTACAATTCCTTCTGTGAATTCTTCATAATCAGAAGTATGCGAATAAGCTTCATGGGTAATACCCGTAAATTTTCCATCCGGTGATGCCCCTATACCTATTTTTTGAATAGCATGTGGCCTATAGCCCACCATATTAAACATCTGGTCTCTCCCGAGAACAACTTTTAATGGCCTGCCAATCATTTTTGCACCCATCACAGCTGCAATAGCATGTGGCCATGTACGCAGAGCAGCTCCAAATCCTCCACCCACAAAATGGGCATGAATTTGAACGTTTTGCTCATCCAACTTAAAAGCCTGTGCTATACTTTTTTGAGCTGATTTTACACCCTGTGTTTTTTCATAAACAGTTACTTTATCATTTCCGCTCCACACCGCTATTGTTGCATGTAGCTCCATTGGATTATGCACCTCAATTGGAATTTCGTATTCCGCTTCAACCATAACAGGTGCATTTTTATATGCATCCACTTCACCACGCTGGTAATCATTATAACGGTTACCCTCAAGTGATTTTAAACTCTTTACTGCCTTTTGCAAATCAGTCTGATGCGCTTCTTTTTTATACTGTACTTTAATTAATGTACCTGCATGCACTGCTCTTTCCCATGTATCTGCAATTACCAATGCCACAGGCTCACCATTAAATCTTATATAAGCATCTCCAAAAACCTGTAATCCTTTTCCACCCACCGGACCTTTAGCAGGATTATAACCTTCCTCATAACCCGGGACTTTTAGAGCATTTAAATGCGTAATAACCCTGATAACACCAGGAGCTCTTTCAGCTGCTTTTGTGTCAATAGCTGTTATCGTGCCTTTTGTAATAGTGCTGCCCACAATTACTCCATAAGTAAGACCCGGTATTTGAAATTCTGCAGCATATTTTGCTGCACCGGTTACTTTGGCTCGTCCATCAACCCTTTCAATATCGTTTTGAATATTGTTATTCATATTAATTATGTCTTTTGCAAATAAGTGAACATTGCATATTGTCAATTAAATTATTATCCAACCTTGCCTGTAGCTTTTTTCAAGGCATCAACCAAAGTATTTGGAGCAAGTTTTAATTTGAAGTTATTATAACCGTACCCCTTTGCACCTTTCATTGCTATAGTTGCAGCTTGTTCAAAAACTGAATCGCTTGCCTGCTTACCTCTTAAAAAATTTTCCGTTTCAGTTAAACGCCATGGTTTATGTGCTACACCACCCATTGCCAGTTTTATATTTTTTATACTACTCCCATTCATTTCCACAGCAACAGCAACTGAGACTAAAGCAAAAGCATAAGAAGCCCTGTCACGTATTTTTTCGTACAAACTTTTATTTGCAAAAGAAGATTGATCTGGCACTTCAACAGCAGTAATAATTTCATTGCGCTGCAGGTTTGTTTCAATATGTGGTGTTGCACCCGGTAAGCGGTGAAAATCTTTAAAAGCAAGCTTTCTTTCACCTTTTGGTCCTGCAATTACCACAAATGCATCCAAGGCTGTTAATGCCACAGACATATCGCTTGGGTGAACGGCTATACATTGATCAGTTGCACCAAAGATGGCATGCATTCTATTAAAACCGTTTAATGCGCTGCAACCTGTACCGGGCTTTCTTTTATTGCAAGGCATAGTAGTATCGTAGAAATAAGGACAACGCGTTCTTTGTAAAATATTACCTCCAATGGTTGCCATATTTCTAAGTTGGGGAGATGCACCTGCCTCCAATGCCTGTGACAGTAAAGGCAGCTTATTTTGAATCAATTCCGATTCTGCCACTTCACTGTTTAGTGCTAATGCACCAATTCTGATTACCCCTGTTTTTCTTTCATCAATATTGCGTAGAGGAAGTTTATTAATATCGATAACTTTCTGGGGTGTTTCTACACCATGCTTCATTAAGTCAACAAGATTAGTTCCTCCTGCAATAAATTTTGCATTGACATCTTTTGTTATGCTGTCAAGAGCAGCTTTTTGTGTTGAAGGTCTTATATAATCGAAATTGATCATATTGAACCTCCTTTTTCATTTACTTCTTTTATAGCATTTACTATATTGGGATAAGCACCACAACGGCAAATGTTTCCACTCATGTAATGTTTTATTTCTTCCACTGAACCTGCATGTCCTTCACGAACACAGGCTACTGCCGACATAATATGTCCCGGGGTACAATATCCGCATTGAAACCCGTCGTGCTTAATAAATGCTTCCTGCATTGGATGCAGAATATCGCCATCCGCTAACCCTTCAATAGTAGTTATTTCTTTACCATGTTGCATTACAGCAAGACTCAGGCAGGATAATGTTCTTTTTCCATCCACATGTACTGTACAGGCGCCACATTGCCCCCAATCGCAACCTTTTTTTGTACCCGTTAGATGAAGCTGTTCACGCAGAAGATCAAGTAACGTAACCCTTGGTTCTACCGATAATTTATGGCTGGTTCCATTTACAGAAAGCTCAAGCGGAATTTTTTCAAAATAAGAAGCTATTGTCTCATCCTTTTCTGCGGCTTTTAATAAAGCGGGCGGAGCAAGTGCCAAAGCCATTACTGCTGATGATTTCTTCAAAAATCCTCTTCGGCTTTCCTGCTTATAAGGTGGATTCTCGTTAATATTTTCCAGTTTTTTTTCTTTATCCATAAAGATGATTAAGCAAGAAATGAATTTAAATCTTTTTAATTGAAACTCTTTGAGTTATTAATTCCCTAATCCTATTGAATAAGGCATGATTTTTTGAAAGATCAAGGTAAATAACAATGTATGAAAAAGCTGTTCATTACAACCATGATATTATCTGCTGTTTTTAGCGCTTGTAATAATGAAAATGAGGACTCTAAATCAGAGGATCTTGTAAATCCTACTCCTTTAACTGGTGTACAAAATGTAAATGGAAATATTCCTGAAACTACAAATGCTATAAGATTAGGCGATACTACTGTTGTAGATACAATACCCCACCAATAATTATAGCTTTAGATTTTTCATAAATTCTGCGTTTGCACTTGCTGCATCAATTGGTGTTGTTCCCGCATAATGCTCTTGTTCTACAAAATAATATTTCATTCCTTTTGAAGAAGCTGCCTTTAATATTTTATTATAATCTATGGAACCGGTTCCTAATATTGTAGTTGCACCTGTTTCAGATGCAGGAGCATCTTTTCTTCTATCTTTTATATGTCCTAGTGTAAACCTGTTTGGATATTTATTTAACCAGGTTAAAGGATCCTGACCGGCTGTTACAACCCAGTAGATATCCATTTCGTAATCTACTAAATCAGCACCGGTGTTTTGCATTAAAACATCCTGTGGTATTTGTCCTTCCAATGGTTTAAAGGTATAATCATGGTTATGATAAGCAAATCTTAAACCGTTACGCTTACATATTTCTCCGCATTCGTTAAATTTATCTGCAGCTTTTTTATAATCATCTAATGTTTTTTGTGACCCCAGCGAGGGACATATCAGATAATGCATTCCAATTGAAGCTGCTTCGCCGGCCTTTCTTTCAAAATCTTTATAGATATCTGCATGACTTGCTGTTATTCTCATGCCCAACCTCTCAACATAGTTTTTAAACTCAGCCGGTTCCATACCCCAAAACATACCTAATTGGTTATGCTCATAACTTTCAAGTTGCTTGTAACCAAATGAAGCAACCTGTCTTAATACTCCACGCGGATCTTTAGGCATTTCATCTCTTAAAGTATATAGCTGTAATCCAAAATCCTGGTTGATTGCATCTATTCCTGATGTAGTGTTACATGAAGCTAAACTGTTGCTGATTTTTAAGAAGGCAAGTCCTGAAGCAAACGTTGCTGACAGCTTTATAAATGATCTGCGGTTGTATGACATAAGGTATAATTAAACAATCAGGCAAAAGCTTTATCACCTTTTTTATAAGGAATGCATCCTTCATATCTGCCTGGAACAGGTACATAACGACGTGCTTGTGTTAAACCTATTTCAGATGTGAAATATCCAAGTAAAGTCAGCTCTTTCATCATCCGGAAATAATGATTATCGTCTTCAGGTTTTTTATTTTTAGTATAATCTTTTTGTTCTGCATCTAATTTTACAAGCAATTCAAGTCTTTGTTGCGGAGAAGCACTAATAAAGTTTTTATTATAAGCATCTTTTGATGCTTTATTTAATTTATCTATACCCTCATGAAAGACTTTCTGATCCTTTTCTTCATAAGAATCATTAACCATAACAGTCATAAACAGCCCAACTTGTGCAGCTTTTGCACCGGGAGTAGATGTTGTTGGTAAAATAGTTTCTGCCACTTCATCTAAAAACCTGATGTCATCCTCAGAGAACTGCATTTTCTTATCGTCCGATTTACACCCGGTAAGAATTGCATTGGCACCAACCATGGTACCACCTAATAAAATGCTTATATATTTTACTGCTTCCCGCCTGTCCATAATTTTATTTTAAAAGTTTTTACTATTAATTAAAATATTTATTTCCACTTTATTTATTTGTTCACACATCATTATTCTTTTACACATTTGCATATCTGCATATCTGCACATTTAATTACATTTTCAAACTATATCCTTTCCTGTATTCTCTTTTTACAAACTGGTTTACATCATCAAAGTTGGTAACCTTCATGTTTTTATTATCCCAAAGCAATTGAATATTTCTGCCAGGGAATTCAAAGCCTTTATTGTCTGCTCTTGGTTTTCTAATATCATGTGCTCTAATAGCCAGGTTTGCCATCAATAACGCTTCAGTCAATGGACCAGCTATTTCAAACGGAGAACTTAAATAATGTTTTCCTTTCCCTGCAATGGATGCCTCCACCCATTGTGCATAATGGCCATTCATTCCATCTTTTACTCTTCTGTATTTTGGTTTTACAGTAACCTGTGTTGTTTTTTCAGTTGGCAGTAACCTTGGATTTAATCCGTAGGTACTGCACATCATTTTACCTTTTGTGCCAATGAATAAAGCACCATTTCCTCCATCACCAAATACTTCGTTTGCTTTTAATTCTTCAGGTCTGGCAGGTTGTATACCTCCATCCATCCAATGCAATTTTATGGCACCTTTTGTTTTAGAAGATTTAGGGAAATTTAAAATGACGTGTGATGATGGTGGAGCACTTTCCGGAAAATAACCCCTCCTGAATTCATCAACATATACAGTACCAACACTTGCCTGAACATCAGTAGCATATTGTAAATCCAGTACCCTGAATGCAGGATCAATAATATGACAACCCATATCACCTAAAGCACCGGTTCCATAATCCCACCAGCCACGCCAGTTAAATGGAACAAGTTTTTCTACATATTCTTTATAAGGTGCTGTACCAAGCCAAAGATCCCAATCTAGTTCTTTGGGCACTTCTGCTTTTTGAGATGACCATGAAATGCCCTGCGGCCAAACAGGCCTGTCTGTCCAGCAATAAACGGTATGTACATCACCTATGATGCCCGCATCATACCATTCCATCAATTGCCTTACACCATCACCCGAAGCACCCTGGTTGCCCATTTGAGTTACTACCTTGTACTTTTTTGCAGCTTCAGTTAAAACCCTGGCCTCATTAACATCATGCGTTAATGGTTTTTGAACATATACGTGCTTGCCAAGTTGCATAGCACCAAATGCCTGTACAGCATGGTTATGATCAGGTGTTGAAACTGAGACTGCATCAAAGTTTTTTGATTCTTTGTCAATCAGCTCCCTCCAATCTTTATAGTACTTAGCTTTAGGAAAACTGTTTCTTGAAGTTGCAGATCTTCTATCATCAACGT
>JACDAZ010000523.1 GCA_013695175.1 Flavisolibacter sp.
CTGTATATTGGCTTGCCGCTTCTAAGTACCTGTTCAATTTGAGCAGGTTGCATTCCTAATAAATTAAGTCTTTGCTTTGCTCTTTGTAATAATGAAGCATTGTTATCATTCCTGCTTATATATATCAATTCTCTTTGTGCTGCTGCAAGATCAGGAGAATATATCTCCATTAACAACTGCCCCTTTTTTACAGGTTGAAAATTATATTTTATGTATAGTTTTTCAATTCTTCCGCTAACTCGACTGGATATACTTGATTGTTTCCTTGCATCATAACTAACCACACCTTGTACAGGAATGGAGAAAATCCTTGTTCCGCTTTCTGCCATTATTGTAGGAAGATTAGCAGCAATTTGTGCATTAGATTGTTTTAATAAAGGAAGAAGGACACTATCAAGAGCAAGTTCATTGCCGGACATCATAGGTACAAGGTCCATTCCGCAAATAGGACATTGCCCAGGCTCATCCCTTACAATTTGTGGATGCATAGGACAGGTATATTGATGCTCATGTACCTGCACAGTAGTTTTTTGCTTACATGCCATGGCAGTAAACAATAGCAAAACCAGCATCAGAATATTACCTGTATATTTCCTTTTCATAATCTGCTATCATTTGATAAAGTCTTCGCTTATCATCTAATAATTCTGTCTGCATCATATTAAGTGCTTCCCAACTATCCAGCAATACAGTAACAGAAAGTTTGTTTTCCTGGTAAACCAGGTAATTGGCATCGAATGTTTTTTGTAATGCAGGAATTACTTTGGTTTCAATGGCATTTATTCTTTTTTGCATTGATAGAATTTCATTTTGCATTCCATAAAGCATAGCCTGCGTTTCCTGCAGCATGGCAGCCCTTTCTGTTTCCATTGCCCTGATATTTAATTCCATAGCCCTGATATCTGATTTATACATTTTTGATGCCCATGGAGCAAAAGGAATACTGATCATACCCATGACACTAAATGCTTTTGGCATCATATCATCAAAGGGTTGCATGTGGTCAAATTGAACTCTGAAATCAGGTCTGCGTTGCAACCTCATTGCTTCTATATTTAATTGCATAGACCTGATGTTTTCATTCATTCGCAACACATCTCTTCTTTCAACAGCAAGTGATGTCGTATCAATTTGTGAAACTGGTAAAAATCTTACTTCATAAGTAGTATCAATAGTAAAATCTTCATTACCCTGCCTGTTCATTAATGCGTTTAATGTACCTTTTGCTCTTTCTATTTCTCCAACCTGCATCTGCATCATAGCTGCGTTGTTTTCCAGTGCTGCATCCGAACGATAAACACTGCTTAACTGCGATTGGTTGTATGGATAACGAACTTCTTCAATCTTACGCATCATAGATAAAACCTGTTCATTCTTACGCAATACTGAAATTTTTTGAAGTGCAACCAGCCAGGAGAAATATTGTTTTCTTGCTTCTGCTTTTAAATCATTAAATGTTACAGCCCTGTTTGCTAATTCAGCATTACCCTGTGATTCAATATAACGTCTTCTTGCATTTAATTTTGCTCTACCCGGTATCTCCTGTTCCACCCTTAACATCAACATACCTTTGTCCCGCGGATCCATTACATCCTGGAAAGGATAAGGAGTTTGCCATGTTCCCAAACCAATCATGGGAGGCATCCATGCTGTCGCTGCATCTGCACTGTATTTATAACTTTCTGCTCTGTCACCATACACTTTTAGCAATAAATTGTTTTGATCAATCTTTTCAATTATTTCGGGTAAAGTCAATACTTCTTTATCCTGGGCTTGACACCAAAAGGGAAATATCAATACTACCACTGCTATTTTAATGTACCGCCTCATGAAGTTCCAGTTTACCATATTTACGTAATTCATATTCCTTAGTCATTAAAAATATTAATGGAGTTACTAACAGAATATGTGTAGCAGATGTTATTAAACCACCAATTACCGGCAACACAATAGGCTTCATTACATCTGTACCCACACCTGTTGCCCAAAGAATAGGTACAAGTCCAAATAAGGTTGTACATACTGTCATTAATTTAGGTCGCAAACGTTTTGCAGCTCCCCTAACAACATATTCTCTCAAATCTTCTCTTGTTATAGTTGCACTTGAATTTCCTTTTAATAAAATCAATTGGTTCATTGCATCATTTAAATAAATAACCATTATAATACCCGTTTCTACTGCAATGCCAAACAAGGCAATAAATCCTACAGCTACTGCAACAGAAAGATTCACTCCCCAAAAGAAAATAATGTAAGCACCCCCAATTAATGCAAAAGGAATTGATATTAAACTTAAAAAAGCTTCTCTTATAGATCTGAATGCAAAGTATAAGGCGAAAAAAATGATCACCAATACAATGGGAGCAATGATCATAAGTGTTCGCTGGCCACTGATTAAATTTTCATACTGTCCGCTCCATTCTAAAAAATAACCCTGTGGCAGGATCCCTCTTTCATTATTTATTTTATCTATTGCTTCCTTTACAGTACTTCCCAGGTCTCTGTCACGTACATTGAACATTACCGCACCGCGAAGAATTGCATTTTCAGAAGTGATCATGGGCGGACCATCTTCAAAAGCCACATCAGCCACAGCACTCAACGGCACTTCGCCAAAACCGGGTGATGACAGTGGTATTCGCCTGATCTGCTCAATACTATTTCTATATTCCTGTGCCAGCCGCACACTAATGGCAAAACGTTGTCTTCCTTCAAGAGTTTGTCCAACTGAAGCCCCACCCAAAGCAGTTTCCACTGTTTGATTTAAATCATCAATGCTTAGTCCATACCTTGATAATTCTGATCGCCTGGGATTGATAGCAAGATATTTTCCCCCGGTAATCGGCTCTACATAAAGATCACTGATACCCGGTGTTCCTTCCAATGCTGATCTTACACGTTCTGAAACAGTAGCAATAGAATCTAATCTTTGCCCATATACTTTTATGCCTACATCTGTTCTGATACCTGTTGCCAGCATATTAATTCGATTGATAATAGGCTGCGTCCACCCATTTACCACACCGGGAATTTGAAGTTTAGTATCCAGTTCAGTAACAATATCAGACTTTGTCAATCCGGTTCTCCACTCGGCTCTTGGCTTCAGCATAATGATGGTTTCAATCATACTGATCGGCGAATTATCGGTAGCTGTACTGGCACGCCCTGCCTTACCCAATACTTTATCTACTTCTGGTACAGACTTAATTATTTTATCCTGAATCTGCAAAATGCGTTTTATTTCTGCATTTGAAATATCAGGCAAGGTTACCGGCATGAACAAAATACTTTGTTCATCGAGTGGCGGCATAAATTCAGTACCCAAACTTTTTAATAATGGAATAGATATTAATAGTGCAAGAAGATTTATGGCAAGTGTAGTTTTTCTCCACCTCAACACCCATCTGATAACCGGTTCATAAACCCTTTCTAGAAACCGGTTTACAGGGTTTGCTTTTTCAGGTTTAAATTTTCCTTTTAAGAAAAAAGAAATGAGAACCGGTGCCAGAGTAAGTACCAAAATGGCATCCACCACCATGATGAATGTTTTGGTGAATGCCAGTGGATGAAACAATTTTCCCTCCTGACCTGTGAGCATAAACACAGGAAGAAAAGATGTAATGATGATGATAGTGGCAAAGAAAACACCACGAGATACCTGCTTGCTTGATTTTTCTATAATAGCAAGCCGCTCTTCTTCTGTTATCCAGTTCTCTTTTGGTTTTCTATTTTTTCTTCGCCAGATCATGTAATAGTTTTTTGTTGCTCTTGCCATAAAGCATACCGCTCTGCCAAATGTTTGTAAGCATTTTCACTCATGATGATTCCATTGTCAACTATAACACCTATAGCCAGTGCAATTCCTGAAAGAGACATAATATTTGAAGAGATCCCAAAGGCATTTAACAGGATAAAACTGGTTACAACAGTTATAGGAATTTGAATGATGATGCTAAAAGCACTTCGCCAGTGAAAAAGAAAAATGATTACGATAATAGATACTATAATCATTTCTTCTATCAATGTTTTTTTTATGCTGTCTATACTTTCTTTTATTAATTCACCGCGATCGTAAACAATTTCAAATTTTACTCCCTGTGGAAATCCTTTTGCCACTTCCAGCATTTTTGCTTTTACATTATCAATTACAGCTGCAGCATTTTCACCATAACGCATCACTACAATTCCACCAACCACTTCTCCTTCACCATTTTTATCAAAAATGCCTAGCCTGGTTTCACCTGCCATTTGTACCGTTGCCACATCTGCCACTCTTACTGCAATACCATTTTGTGTTTGAACAGGAATATTTTCTATTTCCTGTATAGAATTTAAATAACCTGAAGTTTTAATTACATATCCTATATCACTCAACTCAAATTTGCTTCCCCCGCTTTCATTATTATTGCTTCTGACAGCGCTAATTATATTACTGACTGATAATTTATAATACAATAACCTGTTGGGGTTTACAGTAATCTGATATTGTTTTTGAAAACCGCCGAAGGAAGCAATTTCACTTACACCAGCTACATTTTGCAAGGCAAATTTTATATACCAATCCTGCAAAGCTCTCTGTTCGCCCAGGTCCATTTGTGGTGCATCCAAAGTATACCAAAGTATATGTCCTACACCTGTTCCATCCGGACCTAATTGTGGGCTTACCCCCTGGGGAAGACTTTGCGTAACAGTACTCAGTCTTTCTAAAACCCTTTCTCTTGCCCAGTATATATCTACGTTATCTTCAAAAATTACATAGATGAAGCTCATTCCAAACATGGAGTTGGCACGTACATATTTAATGCGGGGCAACCCCTGCAGATTAGTGACCAGTGGATAGGTTACCTGGTCTTCAATTAACTGAGGTCCGCGACCCATCCACTCAGTAAATACAATCACCTGGTTTTCCGAAAGATCAGGTATGGCATCAATGGGATTTTTTTGAACAGAATACAATCCCCATACAAATAAACCCGCTGCCAGGATCAATACAATAAACCTGTTTTTTAATGACCACTCAATTATCCGGTGAACCATTAATGTGTTTTTAATGAATTTGAAACTTTAAGAAGCATCAACTTATTTTATTAATGAGTATAAACAATTTTACACACATTTAAAAGCATACATTCAATTGTTTGATGAACAAAAAAGCTTGAATCAATTGAATTTGTATTTCAATAAAACTGATTTCTAAATGCGGAAGTTGCAATTGAAAATAAAAACTGCTATGTCACTTTTTCGCGGAGGTGCATTGCTTTGCGGAAGAAGGTTTAAAAATTTACCTGAAAAATTGGTGAAGTTGTAACCTGTAATATGATTTGCTTCTTTAATTGATAATGCAGGATATTGAAGAAGAAAATTTGCTTTTTGATCGTCTTCAATCTTTACCCATTTTTGTTCATCGCTGCAA
>JACDAZ010000242.1 GCA_013695175.1 Flavisolibacter sp.
ACAATAAAGAATATGAAGCCATTCCTAATTTAAACAAAGCAATAATCTTTAGAAAAAGGGCAAACTTTGACCAGGCAATTAGTTGTGCTTTACAAGCATTTACTGCGAGTGAACATATAAAAAATGATTCATTAAAAACCAGGGTTTATATTGAATTAGGCTCCATCTATAATAGTAAAGTAGACGCTGTTTCAGCTTATAAAAATTTTAATAATGCATATAATCTTGCATATACAATAAAAAACATACAGCTCCAGTCAGAGGTGCTTCATAAATTTTCAGACTTATATAATTCTTTAGGTAACAAAGACCTTGCAAAACAAACGCTTTTAAAAAGTTTGGAGTTAAATGATAAAAACAATAACAATTATGGGTTGCTTACAGATTATATAGGTCTTGCAAAACTTACAGAAGAAAAAGAATATATAGAAAGAGCTTCAGCGTTGGCTGAGTCATTAAATTCTGATCGTTATCGTTTATTCAGTAACAAACTTTTTTTTGTATACAACATGGTTGTTGAAAAAAATTCTGAAAAAACTTATAACTATTTACTTACAAATGAAGACCTAAAACAATCATATTTAAATACCGGCACTGCTAATTACTATTGGACTATAGGAAATATTTTTCGATATGCGAATGAACCTGATTCTGCTTTATTTTATTACTTAAAAGCAGAACCTGAATTCGAAAAAAATTTTGATCCTTCAGTACGTATGCATTTAAATAGCGAGATAGGGGAATGTTTTGTCATGAAAGAAAATTGGAATAAAGGAATAGAGCATTTTAATGAAGCTTATTTGCTTTCCATCCAAATTGATGACCTGGATGAACAAGTAAATCATACATTAAAGCTAAGTGAACTGTATGCAAAAAAAAGTAGTTATGAACAGGCCTTCCGATTTAATCAAAAGTATTTGTATTTAAAAGACAGTTTATTGAAACAAAATAAGCAAAGAGACCTTGTAATGCTATCAATTGAAAGAGAAAATAAAATACATCAGACAGATTTAGCAGAAATGGAAAAAGAACAATTGAGAATAAAAAACTTGCAATACATGGGTATCTCTATAGCCATTAGCATTATGTTTATGATGTTGATTTTATTTGGCATGTTCACCGTTCCAAAAATTATTATCAGAATGATAGGATTTATTGCTTTTATCTGCTTATTTGAATTTATTATTCTTTTAATAGATAATTATGTACATCATGCTGTTCATGGCGACGCTCTTAATATTTGGTTAATCAAAATTGGAGTACTTGCTATCTTATTTCCTTCACATCATTACCTGGAGCATGCAATGGTAAATTTTATTGAATCTAAAAAATTAATGAAATTTAAAGAACAGATTTCAGTAAAAAATATGCTTTCAAGGTATAAGAAACCAGCTGTTGAAGCAGCTGGTGTTAAAGAAGAAAAAAAAGTTGTGATTAATGATTTTGTAAATCACAATCACGAGGTGGCGGACAAAGATTTGAAGGATAATAACTATATGTAATAGTTTGTTTATCTTCTTCCGGTACCCTTAAATAAATAATGGCTTTCTTTTTATCTGCAGGGTCAAGAGAATCTCCAATTACGAAAACAACATACTCATTATCAATTTTATTTAGCAATTTCAATAACTCTGCTTTTTCAAAATTACAAATCAAAGGATTTTTTTTAATGTTATATTTCTTCATAAATTTTTCCTGGCTATCTTTCATTTCATCTTTAGATATAGGGTTTTTTTTAATTTTATTAGTGTCCATAAAAAATGGTTTTGGTTTATATTAAATTTAAACTAAATAAATCATTATAAACACACTTTTTTCTTCATCTATGAGTTTCAACCGATAATGCTTATTTTTCTGCCGAAATATCCTTTAGCTGCATGATAAAATCAATTTTTGCTCTTTCTGTTACCATCCTGTATTTACTTTCCTGTACCCCGAATTCGCAACAACAACCGGTTGAAATAACCCAAAGAGATACTACTATCACTATCCAAAATGCGTTTAATGAGCTTTTTTTAGACAGCGCAGCCATCAATAATTTTATTGCTACCCATAGCTTTGGTGAAACTATGCGGGACAGGATTTCTA
>JACDAZ010000534.1 GCA_013695175.1 Flavisolibacter sp.
GTGTATAGTTTAGAGATGTCGAGAATTTATAATTACCTTTTGCAACAAACAAAAAAACCATTTGCCATTATTTACGGCCTTGATGGATATGATGAAATTTCTTTGACAAATGATACTAAAGTGATAACAAATAAGGGGGAAAAAATTTATTCAGCAGAAGAGCTGGGAAAGCGGACAGTGAGTGCTTCAGATATACAAGGTGGAAATTCAGTTGAGGATGCAGCTAAAATATTTTTAAAAGTATTAAAAGGCGAAGGTAGCTGGGCACAAAATGCTGTAGTACTGGCAAATGCTGCTATGGGATTACAATGTACAGGTGATTTCAAAAATTATGATGAAGCCTTTTATACAGCTGTAGAAAGTTTGGAAAGCGGAAAGGCATATACATGTTTAAGCCAGTTAATATCAATGCAATAAGATGAATATTTTAGAGGAAATAGTTGCCAATAAAAGAATAGAAGTTGAAGAACAAAAGAAAATTAAACCGGTAAGTGTACTGGAAAAATTGCCATTATTTTCAACTGCTTCTTTTTCAATAAAACGTTTTTTACTGGACCATAATCGTAGTGGCATTATTGCTGAATTTAAAAGAAAATCGCCATCTAAAGGAGTTATAAATCATCATCCCAATTTAACTTTAATTACAACAGCGTATGCCGGTAATGGTGCCGCAGGATTATCAATTCTAACAGATAATAAATTCTTTGGTGGAAGTATAGATGATATAATTAGTGCACGTTTTAATGCAGTTCCTATATTACGCAAAGATTTTATTATTGATGAATACCAGGTTATTGAAACCAAAGCTATAGGGGCAGATGTGATTTTATTAATTGCTGCCATTTTAACGCCTAAAGAAATAAAAGAGCTTACAATGGTTGCACATTCCTTAGGGCTGGAAGTAATTCTTGAAGTTCATAATGAGGAGGAACTGGATTCTATACCTGAACGAATGGATGTTATTGGAATAAATAACCGTGATTTGAAAACCTTTGAAGTGAACCTTGATACTTCTGTAAGATTAAGCTCTCTAATACCTGCAGAAAAATTAAAAATTTCTGAAAGTGGAATACATAATATTAAAGACCTTATATATCTCAGGCAGTTTGGGTTTAATGGTTTTTTAATAGGTGAAAACTTTATGAAAGAAGAAGATCCTGGTCTGGCATTTATGAAATTTGTTTCTGAACTAAATAATACATTGGTATGAAAATAAAAGTATGTGGTATAACAAGCTTTGGACAATTGCAGGAAATACAAAATTTAGGTGTGGAGTATGCCGGAATGATATTCTACGAATTGTCAAAGCGAAATGCCATCACTAAATTAAATTCGGAGAAGGATTTAATTAAAAATTCTTCCATAAATAAAGTGGGTGTTTTTGTAAATGCAGATTATGATACTATAATTAAAACGATAGATGATTATGGTTTATTAGCCGTGCAGCTACATGGCGATGAAACCGATGAATTTTGTATGGAACTAATGGATCTTGTAAAAGTGATCAAGGTATTTAAATTAAAAGATCAGCAAAACATAGATGAATTGGTTGAATCTTTTCAAAATGTATGTCATTTCTTTTTATTTGATACTTCCTCAGGTGAAGAGGGTGTTTACGGAGGTACAGGAGAAAAATTTAATTGGGACATACTTGCAAAATCTTCTATCAGAAAACCATTCTTTCTTAGTGGTGGAATTGGACCGGAAGATGCGGATAAAGTTCGTGCATTTAAGCATGATTATTTATATGGAATAGATATCAACAGCCGCTTTGAAAAAGAACCGGGGGTTAAGGATATAAATCTTATTTCAGAATTTATTAAAGCAACAAAAAGATAAATATGCAGCAGGTAAAGAATCATGACGATGTTGTGAATAAGCCGATAGATTTACCTCAGTTTTCTCCTGATGAAAGAGGATATTATGGAACGTTTGGGGGTTCATTCATCCCTGAAATGTTGTATCGCAATGTAGAAGAACTGCAATTAAAATATTTAGATATTATAAATGATGTGCAATTTAAAAAGGAATATGACCAATTATTAAGAGATTATGTTGGCAGGCCAACGCCACTTTATTTTGCTGAACGGTTAAGTAAAAAATACAGCAGAAAAATATTTCTAAAACGCGAAGATCTATGTCATACAGGTGCACATAAAATAAATAATACTGTTGGACAAATATTACTGGCTCAAAAACTTGGAAAGAAGCGCATTATTGCTGAAACCGGTGCCGGACAGCATGGTGTTGCTACAGCAACTGTTTGTGCATTAAAAGGTATAGAATGCATTATTTATATGGGTGAAAAGGATATGGGGCGGCAAGCACCAAATGTGGCCCGTATGAAAATGCTTGGTGCTAAAGTGATACCTGCTACCAGTGGCAGTAAAACATTAAAAGATGCAACAAATGAAGCAATCCGCGACTGGATCAATCATCCTGATGATACACATTATATTATTGGTAGTGTAGTAGGTCCGCATCCATATCCTGACATGGTGGCACGGTTTCAAAGCATTATTTCAAAAGAAATAAAAGAGCAACTAAAACAAAAAACGGGAAGTGAATTACCAGCTTATGTAATTGCCTGTGTGGGAGGTGGCAGTAATGCGGCGGGTGCATTTTATCATTTTTTAGATGAGCCACAGGTTCAGTTGGTGGCGGTAGAAGCAGCAGGAAAAGGTATTGACAGTGGTTTAAGTGCTGCTACAACACAATTAGGAAGAGATGGCATACTGCACGGAAGTAGAAGCCTGGTAATGCAAACCAGTGATGGACAGGTTATAGAACCACATAGTATATCAGCCGGTTTAGATTATCCGGGTATAGGACCTTTGCATGCACATTTATATAAAACAAAAAGAGCTTTATTTTTAAGTGCAACAGATGATGAAGCGTTGAAAGCTTCATTTGAAGTGGCTAAGCTGGAAGGAATCATTCCTGCTTTGGAAACAGGGCATGCTTTTGCAGCATTAGAAAAATTATTTTTAAAAGATGATCGAATGGTTGAGGATGGATCTGTTGTTATTTGTTTGAGCGGGAGAGGCGATAAAGACCTGTCTGCATATATGAAAATAATGGAAGAAAAAGGTGAAACTTTTACCTGAAGAAGTTATTAAATTATATAAATCATCATTAGTATGAACAGCGATGACTCTATTTATACAGGTTTTGAATTTGAAATGGAAGGATTTCCGGCTTTAGCAATCATAAACAGTGATCTTAAAAAAATGGATGAACGGTATAATTTTAAACATTCTGTTTTTATAGATATTCTACCTGATAAATTCAATGATTTTGGTCACCCGGAAGAAGAGGAATATGATTATTTAAATGAAGTGGAAAAAAAGATCATTGAATACCTGGAAACGCAAACAGAATCGCTGCACGTAGGTCATACAACAGTTTTTAGAAAACGCGAAATAATATTTTATACAAAAGAACCGGAAAAGGTGGATGGTTTTCTGAATTATTTTCTTTCCACAATTGAACGCGAAACCAATTATGAAATTGAGCCTGATGCTGAATGGAAAAACGTAGAAGCCTTTTATGAATTGATATGAGCAGGATTTCTGATTTATTTGCACGAAAGAACAAGGATGTACTTAATGTTTATTGCACGGCAGGTTTCCCTGAAGTTACCAGTACAGTAGAAGTAATGGAAGCATTAGTAGCTGCAGGAGTTGATTTAATTGAATTAGGAATTCCCTACAGCGACCCGCTTGCCGATGGAACTGTGATACAGGCAAGCAGCGCAAAAGCGCTGAACAACGGAATGAATATTCCATTATTATTTGAACAATTAAAGGATATTAGAAATACCG
>JACDAZ010000540.1 GCA_013695175.1 Flavisolibacter sp.
CACTGACACCATTTCTTAAATTATTCCAATATTCTGTAATGGAATTCCCTAATGGTGTTAAAGCTCCCATCCCGGTTACAACTATCCGTTTTAACTGCATACGCCTGCCTGTAATTTAATGTAAGATAAAACCGCCTTCCCTGGAGTTCAGTCAGAAGGCGGATAAAAATTTACTGTATGATATACAGCAATAAGTATTTATTACTTAGCGTGCTCTTCCAGGTATGAAATAGCCTGACCAACTGTAGTTATGGTTTCAGCTTGCTCATCCGGAATAGAAATATTAAATTCTTTTTCAAATTCCATAATTAATTCTACGGTGTCGAGAGAGTCGGCACCCAGATCATTGGTAAAGGAAGCCTCATTTGTTACTTCTGCTTCATCAACGCCTAATTTATCAACTATGATCTTTTTTACACTTGCTGCAATGTCTGACATTTTGTAAAATTTTAGTTATAGTGGTGCAAAAATAGAAGTTTTTGAAATAAAACTCATTTGGATAAATAGTTTCGGTAAGGAAACATTATTTCGCTTTTATTTGTATGAAAGATCGGGGAAAGATACTGCATTTGGGAAGGTAATAAGTTATTTGTAAATTGAAAAATTCCTCAACAATAAAGCATGGCATTAAAAATAATAGATTATGGCACCCCGGAATATTATCAAATGATAAAGTTGCGGGAAGATATTTTGCGAAAACCATTAGGTTTGGAGTTTTCACCTGAAGAGCTGGAAAAAGAAAAAGATAATCTGTTGATGGTTGCCTGCGAAGATGATAAAATGCTGGGATGTTGTATGCTGGTACAGGAAGGAGCAAATACCGTCAGGCTCAGGCAAATGGCTGTATTAAATGATTTGCAGGGTAAGGGTATTGGAAGAGCCTTAATGCAGTTTTCTGAAAATTTAGCACGAGACAGGGGTTTTAAAACCATTACTATGCATGCAAGAAAGGGCTCTGTAGGATTTTATGAGAAGATGGGTTATATAAGAAACGGTGAAGAATTTGAAGAAATTACTATTCCTCATTATGTAATGGAGAAGCAACTATAAATTATTTCTTTTTTATTTTCTCTTTTAATATCTGGCGCATTTCAAAAACTTCATCTCTATCTGCAAAAGCTGTTTTTGGTACTAAAAAAAATGACCTGCTATCAAAGTACAAATGAAAAAAATTAGGTGTTTCTAAAAATTTAGATAACGCACTCCACGACCACGATCTTGAACCACGTTCATTCCCCAGCGAGAACTGATCTTCTTCAAAATTCATAGTAAAATGATCTTTGAATGTTGATGCCTTTTTATATACTGTACCAGGCAGCACAATCCAAAATACAATCATTAACATAAACCAAAGCCCGGAACCCACTAAAAAAGCAAATGGAGTAATATGTTGCAGATAAAACAATATAGCAGATAGTAATGCAAAAAGATTCACGACTATGATCATGATCCTTATTTCAGGCCTGCTCAGGAAATGATATCGTAATGCCTGAATTACCTGCTTCTTTTCATATGAAAAATTAATGGTCATCTTTTAGCTATTTATTTGACTTAAGTTCTTTTTCGCCAATGCTCCAGTCACCCAATTTAGTTCCTTTGGTATCAAAATATTCAACCGTTAGTTTTCTTTCACCCCTTGCTCCTGAAAAACTTAATTTTCCATAATTATGTTTGTCAATACCTAATAAGCGATACCTGCTGTTTGCTTCAGGACCAACAAACGGCACTACACCTGCAGTAAGGGAAGAAACAGTTATGTCATACAGCGGATATGTTCCCGGTCTTTCTACTTTTATTATTTCAGAATGATGCCTGTCACCGGTTAAAAATAAAACACCCTCAATATTATTGGCAAGAATAAAATTAGTCAGCTCATAATATTCAGATGGAAAAAATAATAATTTATCTTTTGTTGATAATGGATTCAACACCTGGCTGCCTGTTGCAATAATTTTAAATGTTGCATGGCTATGTAATAAATAATTCTTTAACCATTGCAATTGCTTAGAACCAAACATTTGTTTTTCAGGATTGGGTTGACCATTAATAGAATCTTTCGTTCTATCAGAACTACGCCACCACCTGTTATCCATTAAAAAGAAATCTACATCTCCAAAAGAAAAAGATGTATAAATGCCTTCTCCCTGTTCACCGGAAGAAGGATTTACCCAGTAGCTGTCAAAGATCTTCTTGCTGGTTTCCTTTAAAACATATTGTTTTCCAATATCATTTGGTCCATAATCATGATCATCCCAGATGGCATAATGAGGCATTGCTTTTAAAAAATTCTGAAGTACAGGCTGCCTGCGTGTGTGCTGTGCCCTGTACCATAAACCCCACTGGCTGAAATAATCTACTTCCCGCGTATACCAGTTATCACCCAACCAAAGCATAAATGATGCTTTTTCTTTTGCCATTGTTTCAAATATGGAAGAATCACCTCCATACGGTTTACCTGGTCTGTCAAAAACAAAATCATTTGTATAAGCACAGGAACCGGTTAAAAAAGAGAAATCCGGAGCAGGCTTTCTCCACTGCCAAAGATCTTTAGTAGTAAATTCATTGGTTGACGAAACTGTTTTTCCATCAACTATTATTTTATACTGGTATGTAGTATTAAAATCAAGTCCTCCAATTTGAAGATGTACAGGATTAAATTCTGCTCCTAAATGCCCATTGTAAGTAACAATTTTTGATGGTGCAGCATTTCCTTTTTTGTTATACTGTACCTGTAATTTTTTTGCAGAAGAGGCTACTTCAACCCAAATTTTTGCATCCCTGTATTCTACCTGACCCAACATTGGGCCAGCAAGTAACTGACAGGATAGGATTTTACTAAACAACACAAAAAAACAAAGTAAAACTTGCTTCATATTAATAATTCAAAGGCTTTAAAGGTACTGATAGAAAAAATGCAGCATAAAAAAAGCCAGTTTAAAAAACTGACTTTCTTAAAGTAGAAGTTAATCAAAATTCTTTCCGCCAGGTGGAATCTTGTATATTTTTAGTACCTCTTCATAACTTAATGTTTGTATGTCTACTACTGCATCCCCAGTTAATCTACCCCCTGAAACTCCACCGGGAATAATGATGTATCTGAATTGAGCATTAAAGCTGCCGCTTGCATTTCCACTTCTATTCACAAGAGCATAAATTATTTTTCCTACATCAAACAAATTATAAAAGTGATAAGACCCACCACTATTAAATAAAAATGGCATAGGTATTACACCTTCTGTAGGACTAAGCCTGAAGTAGGATAAAATCAATCCCTGATTTATTACAGCTTGAGTAATTCCGGGTGCTACTTTTATTGCTTTTCTAACTCTATTTGGTGTTAAGGGTAAGGTTGTATCTGCCCAGTCTGAAGCAGTAAATTCAAACCAATCCGAATAAATTACATTAGCTGTGCCTGTAGCACCTGTTCCACCTGAGGGTCCCGCAGGTCCAATTGGTCCCGCATTACCTTGTGGTCCCGGAGGGCCCTGAGGACCTTCTTTAGTACAGGCAACAGAAAAAAGGATAAGCACACAAGTTGAGAGTACAATTGCTTTTGATTTCATGGTTAAAGTATTATTTTAATAATCCCACAAAATAGCTTGAGAAATCAAAAATTGAAAATGAATCGAAATATTATTTAAAAAATTATAAACAGAAGCATTCAATGAAAAAAGCTCCTTTCTCAAGGAGCTTCAGATAAAAAATTGTTCATCTCAGTTATTTATTCATCATTTGTTTAGCCTCAATACTTAAAGTTGCATGAGGA
>JACDAZ010000547.1 GCA_013695175.1 Flavisolibacter sp.
CGCCCCTGGCAAAATGTGGATGAAAATGGAAACAATTTATTTTTATATGGTAGCGGATCTGCCAATTGCCGGGAATCCAGAAACTGGAATTTTGAATTCTCATACATGACTCCTCAAAGCAGGAAGAAGATGATGGACTTTATGGAAGCAATACCAGCTGGTTCATTTGTGGTTGTAAGAAGCGTTGACGCAAATGATCCTGGTTCCTTTTCATCAACCTGGATGTCTGATACTACATTATATGGTTCAGGCCAATCTCTTTATCATAAATTATTAAGTGCCGGATTTACAGGTATTGATCAATTGAACAGCCCTAAGCCGTGGATTATGATTTATACTAAAGATGATGTTTCTAAAACAGAATTTAGTGTTGGTCTAACAAGGGAAGATCAGATTATTTTATCCTATGATGTTAATGTTCCTTCTGGTTCAGGTGATATAACTTCACCTTCTTTTGGTCCTGCGTTAAGTTGGAAAAATTTAATCTGGAGTGGCACATCTTCAGATACAGCACCTGGCGACGAACCAAAAATTTCTATTATTGGAATTAATTATTCTGGTCAAAAAACAACATTAATTGAAAACATTGGATTAAATCAATTACAATTTGATTTATCAGCTATTGATGCTAAAACTTATCCTTACCTGCAATTGAAACTATCCAATACAGATACAGTTCATTTCACTCCTTATCAACTGGAAAGATGGATGGTAACTTATGCACCAGCTCCGGAAGGTGCTGTAGCACCCAATCTTTATTTTTCAATGAAGGATACACTGGAAGTGGGAGAGACTATTGACTTTAAATTAGCATTTAAAAATATCAGCGATTATAATTTTTCTGATAGCCTTAAGATTAAAATTGTGGTTACAGACATAAATAATGTAAGTCATGTTATACCTGTAATTAAACATAAGATTTTGAATGCACATGATACATTGCATGTTAAACATTTAATTGATACAAAATTATTTACAGGTCCTAATTCATTGTATGTTGAAGTGAATCCGGACAATGATCAACCGGAGCAGTATCATTTTAATAATTTTATTTACAGAAACTTTTTTGTTAAGGGAGACGTTACAAACCCTGTATTAGATGTGACTTTCGATAATGTTCATATTCTTAATGGAGATATTGTTGCTGCCAAGCCATCTATATTAATGAAACTGAAAGATGAGTCAGTTGCCTTATTACTCGATGATACAACACTTGTTCAGATTCAGGTTAAAGATCCAAATGGAGTAACAACAACGTATAGTTATAATTCTGATACACTAAGGTTTACACCGGCACAACAAGCTTCAGATAATACAGCATCAATTGAATTTAATCCATATTTTGCTGTAGATGGTAATTATGAATTGATAGTGAAAGGCAGAGATAAAAGCGGAAATATGGCAGGTAACATGGATTATAAAGTGTCCTTCCAGGTCATAAACAAAGCCATGATCTCAAACCTGTTTAATTATCCCAATCCATTTACCACTTCTACTGCATTTGTATTTACAATTACTGGAGTTGAAGTACCTCAAAACTTTAAAATTCAGATATTGACAGTAACAGGAAAAATTGTCAGAGAAATTACAAAAACTGAATTAGGAAGTTTGCGTGTAGGTAGAAATATAACGGAGTACAAATGGGATGGAACCGATCAGTATGGACAAAAATTAGCTAATGGTGTATACCTATACAGGATTGTGACCAATTTACATGGTAAGTCGTTGGAAAAATATACTGATGTAATGAGGAATGATAATGTAAACACTGACCGATTCTTTAACAAAGGATATGGAAAGATGTATTTGATGCGTTAATTGTTCTATGATTTTTGAAGAACCATAAATATTTGTTCATATTAAATGAAATTTAAACTATCTATTAATGTTATAGATAAGTAGTTACTTTATCAATATATGTACAAATATGTAGCACGTTATCGCTATCAGATTTTTTTATTTGTAATAATTCTTTTTGCATATTTTCCAGTTTCCTTTCAAATACTTGCGTTAAAAAATGACATTATACAGCTTGATTTTCCTGTAAAGTATTTCATTAGTCAACAACTTCATAAGGGTGAATTACCTATTTGGATGTATAATTGGGGTGCAGGTTTTCCATTAGGTCATGCATTTACATGGAGTGTATATAATCCTGTTACACTTTTTTTGTGCTTATTATTTGAATATAATATTTCAACTCTGCACCTTGAGTTTATGTTTTATATTTTTCTTGGTGCAGCAGGTGTTTGGAAAATCTGCCGCAACATCTTAGGACTCTCTTTATTTGCATGCTTGATTGCTGCTCTAACTTACTCCTTATCAGGCATTACATTATCCTGTTCACAGTTTCTTGCATATATTGCTTCAATTGGTTTTTTGCCTTGGGTTTATTACTCTTATATAATGTTAATAAAAAACCCAAACTTATATAGAAGTTTATGTTTTTCATTGTTTTCATTTTTATTAATATCATGGTCATATCCTGCAGCATTCATCATTTGCTTTTATTCAATTGTTGGGTTGCTTTTTATTTATTTATATTATAGAAAAAATAAGGCTTTCAATAAAAAATTTTTATCATTTTTATTTTTAAGTATAGTTGTTGCATTGATACTTTCATTACCCTTGCTTTATACAACATATTATACGCTTCCATATTTTAGTCGTTCAGAACAATTAGTTTCTGATACAAATAATTTTGGGTATTTAGATGGAACATCATTTTTTAGTATTTTTTATCCCTTTATAAATACAAACAAAGTATATGATGATAGTACGTTTTTATTTCAAAATATTAATATAGGCACGTTAGGATTGGGTTTGATATTTGGATTATTTTTTCAGTTTAAATATTTAGGACAATATCGCAAGGTTGTATTTTACCTTATCATAAGTGCATTATTTTTTTTGATTTTAGCAGGAGGTGAGCAGTGGTATCTAAAAGGATTAATGGATGTTATTCTACCTGGCTTTAATTGGTTCAGATTTCCATCTTTTTTTAGATTATTTTTTTTGTTATCTGCGTGTATACTTGTGGGAATTGGAGTAGATCACTTTAAAAGAAACTTAAAATTTAAACTCCCACATAAAACTATTTTTTTAATAATTCCGGTGATATCCATAGTTATTATATTATATCATTTAATTAAGTTGGTTTTTTTTAGTAATGCAGAATTTAAAATATTTTCATTACAAATGGTGCTGCCTTTTATTACTTTATGCTGGTTAGTTTTATTGCTTTTTTTAGTTTATTTTAAAAATAATGATATCCATTTCATGAAAAAACTATTGATTGCTGATCTTTTAGTTATTGCTATTATTTCCTTACCGGTTTATACCGTAGGAAGTTATACTTTGAACGAACTAAATGATGTGTTATTTAAACATGATAAACAACAATTAAGTAATATTTCCATTAATAATAATTCAGGGTATTTGGTAGATAAAAAGGGAAACCCTTTTAACAATTTAAACATATACTCTAATACGATAAGTGCAGAAAAGCAATATGTCGGACCTTTATACTTAAAATCATTGACCGATTTGCAAGATTCAAAATATTTAAGTGAGCCGCCTGCTTCTATAATATTCAGTAACAATGAGGATGTAAAAATGATTAATAATAGTTTTCAAAATCATACCTTCAGCGCAGAAGTAATAAAATTAAAAGAAGGTAATATAATGCTCTTTCAATTATGGCATCCTTTCTGGAAAGCCTACATCAATAATAAAGAAACACCCGTATTCAGATCAAATGAAGGTATAAATTTCATTAAGGCACCAATTGGAACAATTATGGTGAGCTTTGTATATAAAGATCGAATATTGGACAACCTAACGAGGCTATTTTTTATTTCTATTATTCTATTAATTATATCAATATTGATTTTAATGTGGAAAACAAATCATGTATAGTGTTGCTGATTATGTAGTACGTGGATGTGTGTTTTTAAACAATCAGATAAGGCCGACAAATAAAAAATTGGCTTCACTAATGATTTATGCTACAGATCTTTGTGATTCTGCATGTAAACACTGTTTGATTTGGGCGAAACGTCCGGCAAGTATTCTTCCTACAGAACAGATAATAAAATTAGTTAAAAGCACCAGTGTAAATAAGTTTACAAAAATTGGATTAGAAGGCGGAGAGTTTCTTCTACATCCGGAAGCTTTGGAAATATTAAAATGGTTTAAAGCTAATCATCCAAATTTTGATCTGCTATCAAATTGTTTACAACCAGATAAATTGGTTAATGCTGTACGAATGTATAAACCTCAAAGACTTTGGGTTTCTTTAGATGGTACAGAAGAAACGTATAAATCAATGAGAGGTAAAGATGGGTATGATAAAGTTATATATGTAATAGAACAATTAAAGGAGATTGTACCTATATCCTTAATGTTTACCCTGTCACCTTATAATGATTTTGCTGATCTGCAACATGTTACAACTATTGCAAGTAAATATGAAGTTGATTTGCGTGTTGGTATATATAATAACATAGATTTCTTTGATACTCTTGATAAAGCTCACACAAGTGCTATTGGGTCTCAAAAAGGTGAAGAATCTTTGACATTTAAGAATTTAAGAAATAAAATTGGGCAAAAACCCGATTTTGAAATTGTTGATGAAGATTTAAATAAATTCGAATCCTGGAAAAATTCAATCCCGGATTCTATAAAAGGTTTTGATGAAAATTATGATTTCATATTATTATATAATCTTTGGAAGCAACAAGAATTGAGGTTGCGTTGCTTCAGCATTTTTGATAATGTAATTGTATTACCAAACGGAGATATTCCTATTTGCCAAAATTTACCTACAAAACTTGGAAACATTTATGAAGCTACACTTGATGATATTTTAAACTCTGCTGCCACAGTTAAAACTCAAAAGTTTCATTCTCATAATTGTAATAGTTGCTGGATTAACTATCATAGAAAGCAAGATGTGGTATTATATAGAAATATGGAAAGAATTTTTGGCCGAAAAGCTGTTTCTAAAGTTCTTGGTTATTATCAATGGAATGAACATCAAAATTCATATAAGCAGATAGTTGAGTAATTTAAAATTATTTTTTCTCTAAATAGTCAAGTAATTCATAGGTATTAATAAGTTGCTGGATACTATTTTTAGGCTTTTTGCTAGATTCATTTCCTTCTACAAAGGCTATAAAATCTTTTACTTCATTAAAAAAACCAGCTTCAAAAAGTATATTTTTTTCTATATGTAAACTTCCGGTATTATTATAAATAATTTTTTTTGTAATTGGCTTTTGAAGTATTTTATTAATAGGAATGCCGAGTATATTCTTTTCTTTTGGTGTACTTTCTATATATCCAGGATAATGAATCAAAACAGTTTCATTAAGCAACTCTAATCTTAAAGTATCTATTGGCATACTCCAGTTATGATCAGTTGATAGTTCCAATGTTCCAATTATTCCATTCTCATGTTTAAGATGAAGTAAATAAATAACATTATTCTTATTCTGGATTTTTGTATGATAAACAATGTTTGCTTTACCGAACAGGTATATTAAGTTATCTATAGGATGAATAAATAAATTAATGAGAGCATTACCTTCCGGATAAGCTCCTATAGCGTATCTGGAAGAATAATAAACCGGGTTTGAATAATTCTTTTTAAGAATAGTGTTAATTGTACTGAATCTTTTTTGTAACCCTACAACGCAGTAAGATTTACAAATAGAAATTAGTTCTTTTAATTCCTCATATTTAAAACATACAGGTTTTTCTACAAACACATCTTTATTATGTAATAAAGCTTTAGAAGTAAGTTGAAAATGATTAGCAGGATTTCCGCAAATAAATAAACCCTTTACCTCCGGATCCGCAAGAATTTCTTCATAATCGTGTGTCGCTTTTGCATTTGGAAATTTCAAGGCCATTTGTGTGGCATAATGAGATTTTTCTGTAAAAATGTATTTAACTGGTGTATTAAGATATATTAAAATGGGATAAAATGTAGATAGACTATGTTGACCAACACCAACAAATGCATATTTGTAAGAAAAAGCAGGATTTATGTTATTAATAATTGCTTGTTTTCTTTTGTTTTTATAAACATTAATCAAATTATTAAATTTCATGGTTGCTATTTATAAATCTTTAAATTTTTTCTTTCTTTTTAGAAAATAATCTAAAACAATAAATCGATTATGAACAGCTGTTAACTCTAAAAATTGAACAGTATCTGTTTTTTGTTTTATACCAATGTTTAATAACCATTTATAAAATTCAAAGTGGGCTTTATAAATTGTGAGAAAAACATTTAAATTAAATCGAAAAAGAAAATAAAAACTTGCCAGAATATCAAATATTGTTCTTATAGGAAATACATAAAACCAAAAATATTGATTAGGCATATTTCTATAGTTCATAATCCAGTTATTTCTAAAGTTCAAAAAGTTCTTTTTTGGATCTTCATAAGATAAATGAGCACCTCCTACATGATAAATATGTGATTTTCCTGAGTATAATATTTTATATCCTTTTAATTTTAGTCTCCAGCACAGATCCGTCTCTTCGTGTTGCATAAAATAATACTCATAAAAACCATTTGCTTCCCAAAAACATTTTGCTTTTACTAAAAAACATGCTCCGCTTGCCCAAAAAATTTCAATATCATCATCATATTGATTTGAATCTATTTCGCAAGTAAAAAATAATCTTCCTCTTGCAAAAGGGTAGCCTAATTTATCTAACATTCCACCAGCTGCTCCGGCATATTCAAAGCTTGACCTATCTAAATAAGAAAGTATTTTTGGTTGACAAACTGCATTTGTTTCATCATCTTCAAGTAGTTTAATCATTGGTTCAAGTAGGTTAGGAGTGACCTCCACATCCGTATTCAATAACAAATAATAATCACTTTTGATATTTCTTAAACCTATATTATATCCTTGCGCAAACCCAGCATTTTTTTCATTTAGTACAATACGTACACTAGGATAGTGGTACTTAAGCCATTCTATTGTATTATCTGTTGAAGCATTGTCTATTACTGTAATTTTTATATTTGGATATGTTAATTCAAATAAATAAGGTAAATTATTTTCAATGTATTCTTTACCATTATAGTTTAGAATTACTATAGTTACAAGAGGAAAATCCTTCATATTTTATATGTTCGGAAATATCTTTTTTTGATTTTCCTGAGCTCAGTTATAATTTTTAGAAACTCATAATATTTTAATCTTGAATCACTTTTTTCAGTCCATTTTAGAACAGGAACTTCAAGTAAATTTTCTTTAAATAGTGCAGATCCATAAATAGATTTATACCTTGCCAACATTTCTACATCAAATAACCATTTAGAAATAAATGTGTCATTAACAAGTTCAATTGCTAAATCCTTTTTAAGCATTTTTAATCCACATTGAGTATCATAAACAGGTTCATCCAATATTTTACAAATAAATGTAGCTATTATTCGTCCTATATAATGTCGGAAAAGATTTCTATTTATATCTTTTCCAAGCATTTGAACTCTAGATCCTAATATGAAATCGATTTTCTTATTTGAGTTAAAAAGGAACAAAAATCTATCTAATTCTGTCAAGGGTGTAGATAAGTCTGCATCTATAAAAGCTATAAAATCAAATTGAAAGTTTTTATGTGCATGCAAGATCCCATTTCTGACTGCAGCAGATTTGCCTAAATTTTTATTATTACGTAAAACTGCAATATTAGAATATTTTATATTCAGCTCTTCTAAAATAGAATAAGTATTGTCATTACTTCCATCATCAACAAATAAGAAATTATACTCAGTATGACTGCTTATATATTCAAACCATGTATTGAGGTTTAAACGTTTTTCTTCATTAAAACAAGGAATAACAACAATTAACTTAAACGGGGTATTCAAATCATATCATTTTGATCAACAATTTTTTATTCCTCATTATATACTTTCCAATCATATCAAATTCAATATTTACTTCCGTATCCACCTGAAGATATTTCAAATTAGTATGTTCAAATGTATATGGAATAATGACAACGCTAAAGGTTTTATTTTTTACATTAAAAACAGTAAGACTGACACCATTCATGCAAACGGATCCTTTTTCAATTATTAGATTTGAAAACTTTTTAGGAAAGGAAAAGGTCAAGTGCCAGCTGCCATTTTTATCTGTAATTATTTTACAGGTAGCGGTACAATCCACATGGCCCTGAACAAAATGTCCATCAAGTCTTGATGATAAAAGCAGGCTTCTTTCCAGGTTAACCTTATAACCAGATGTCCAGTTCTTAAGATTAGTCTTTATTAAAGTTTCATCAACCGCGGTAACTTTATAATAGCCGTTATTTATTTCTTCAATGGTCAGGCAAACACCATCATGCGCTACACTTTGATCAACTTTTAATTCAGATGAGAAAAGTGATTCTATCCAAAAACTAATATTAGATCCCTTGACAAATTTTTCCCTTACATATCCAATGCTTTCGATAATTCCGGTAAACATGCTATGAAGTTCTGCAATTTAATCTTTGCAATTGGGAGGTTTAAATTCTATGATTTTACAGCAATCAGGATTGTCATTAATGCAAACCCTTATAAAATCATGATCCCTGCCACTTAGTTTAAAGTCTTTGATTTTTATTGGAAGCTCGGAAAGCTTATAAGTGCCTATTAATTTGTTGTCTCTTATGTAAACATCAAAAAGAGCATTTCCTGCATTGGCATGATTAAAATTTATATGAAGGTTGTATGTATTGTTGGATGTGCATTCTCCAATATGGACAACCAGGTTTGTAATGGAGCATTCTTTCTTTGCACATTCGGGAGGTTTAAATTCGTGTACTAAATAACAATCCGGGTAACCGTTTATAACAACTTTTATAAAATCATGACTACTGCCGCTTTTATGAAAATCATTGATCTTAATCGGAAGGTCCTGTACTTTATAACTTCCTATTTTATGATTATTTCTTGTAAACAGGTCAAAAGTTGTGTTAGCAGGGAGATTATGTTTAAAATTGACGTATAGGTTGTAGGTATTATCTGATGTGCATTCACCTGTTTCTGTTTTTAAATCAGAAATAGAACAATTATGTTTTTCACAGTCCGGTGGTTTGAATTCTGCAACAGCAAAACAACCTTTTTTTTCATGAGCAACCACTTTTATAAAGTCATGGCTATTACCGGATCTTTTGAAGTCTTTGATCTTAATGGGCAAATCTGATGATTTAAATGTTCCGATTTTAATGTTATTCCTTATATAAACATCAAAATGCTGGTTATTGCCCTGGTTGTGTCTAAAGTTGATTGTAAGATGATAAGTGTTTGTTGATGTACATTCTCCGGTTTCTATTACTAAATCAGATATTTTACATTCCTGATTTGAGATGAAACTAGTGTCTCTATGGCAACCCCATAATGCTAAAATAAATATCCAATAAGCTATGGATTTAACTTTGGTCACAATTGAATTTACGTTATTTCTCAGGGTTTTTCAAAAATTACTTTAAGGTGAAGTTTAAATATTATAATCCCTCAATAGTAATTTTATGAAGATTTTTTGGAAGTGCGGATCAATCTCTAGTATATTTGCCTCCCGAAAACATTTAAAGGAGGTATAACGCATGCTCATTATTGATTCAAAAGACTGTGAAAATATAGATAAGGCTTTAAAGAAGTATAAGAAGAAATTCGAAAAAGCCAAGATCTTATTACAGTTACGCGAAAGACAAGCTTTCATAAAGCCATCTATACGCCGCAGAGGCCAGGTTTTAAAAGCTGTTTATAAGCAACAGATAGCAAGCGGAAAAATAGAAGGTTAATACCTCTTCTACCTATATTGAATAGCTGCAAAGTTTTAACTACTTTGCAGCTATTGTTTTTTATGCAATCCCATTATCCTGTTCAACCTTTCCTGGATTACCTCAAATTTGAAAAACGGTTTTCGAAACATACAATAGTTGCCTATCAAACAGACCTTTCTAATTTTTTTGATTACCTGCACAGTCAATATGGCGAAATGGCTTTAAGAGATATCAGTCATATATATATACGCAGTTGGCTTGCCGGACTAAAAGATGATAGCATGACTGCTAAAACTATCAATAGAAAAATTTCTACGCTGCGGTCATTCTTTAAATATCACGTGAAAAGAGGTGATATTGTTCAAACGCCCATGGGGAAAATAACAGCGCCTAAAAATGAAAAGCGTCTTCCACAGTTTGTTGCTGAAAAAGATATAGCCACTTTATTTTCTTTCATAGAATTTGGCGAAGACTGGAGCGGTAAAACCAATAAACTCTTACTGTTGTTATTGTATAATACCGGGATCAGGCTGAGCGAGGTAATTAATTTAAAAGAATCAATGATCAATGATTCAGCTAAAACAATAAAGATTTTAGGAAAAGGAAACAAAGAAAGACTGATACCTGTACATAATGATGTAATGAATGAGATACAGAAATATAGAAAAGAAAAACATAATCAGGGTTTAGATCAAAATGAATTTTTATTGGTTGATGAAAAAAATGCACAACTAAAGCCCCGCAAAGTTTATTCTATTGCCAAACATTATTTAAGTCTTGTTACCACTATAGATAAAAGAAGTCCTCACATATTCAGGCACAGCTTTGCAACTCATTTAATGAATAACGGTGCTGATTTAAATGCAGTGAAAGAGTTGCTGGGACACAGTAGTTTAGCAGCTACACAAGTGTATACACATAATACTATAGATAAGCTTAAAAATATACATAAAAACGCTCATCCAAAAGCTTAAAATAAACTATAAAAATGTAGAATAATTTAGCTGTATTGCTTGTTGAAAACCCCTACAAATTGTAACTTCATACCGGACATAAAAAATAAAGTTCTTTGCTTATTGTTTCACGAATTAAATAGTTTCTATGAACGTTCACATTCAAACAGTGCACTTTGATGCAGATGCTAAATTGTTAGAGCATGTAAAGGAAAAAATAAACAAGTTGCAACAATTTCATGATCGCATCATTAAGGTAGATGTATTTTTAAAACTGGATAATGTTGTACATACGATCAAAGACAAAGTTGCCGAGATTAGAGTGCACGTACCAAGAGCAGATTTTTTTGTAAAGTCATCAAGTAAATCATTTGAAGCTTCCTTTGATGAAGCCTTTGACTCCCTTGTAACACAAATTAAAAGAAAAAAAGAAAAGCTTGCCGCATAAGGCTAAGACCTCCCCCCCAAAAGGAGGTCTTTTTATTTGTATGTACCCGACATAAAAATTTCCTTAAGGTTTTTTTCTAATTATCATTTTCCTTTACCTTTGCCTCCCGAAAAATAAGGTTTAAACCTATTTTAGTTCTTTGTATGTAAAAAGTAAAGGTGGTGATAGTGAGATTTATAGTTTTTCTGTTGCTTCTGAAATATATTTTACCGTCATATTAATTAGAAGTAATTGCTTTGGCAAAATTGTGAGAGTAGTAATTAAAAAAGTTCTTTTAAAAAATTGCCACCTTAGCTCAGATGGTAGAGCAACTGATTTGTAATCAGTAGGTCGCCAGTTCGACTCTGGCAGGTGGCTCAAACTAGTTGAAGGTGGTGGAAACATCGCCAGCAGGGCAGGTTCCAGAGTGGCCAAATGGGGCGGACTGTAAATCCGCTGTCT
>JACDAZ010000001.1 GCA_013695175.1 Flavisolibacter sp.
ATAGTAACCTATTTATTTATACAGAAGCCTGAAAATGAATTAAGCAGTTGGAATGAAAAATATAATAATACTGACCGAAATATCATTTTTAGTTTGAATGACAGTACTGTTGTAACACTTGCTCCCAATAGTACATTACGCTACCCAATAGTTTTTGATAAAATCAACAGGCAGGTTTATTTATCAGGGGAAGCTGAGTTTAATGTAAAAAAGAATGATCAAAATTTTTTCAAAGTATATTCAAAAAAGGTTATAACAACTGTTTTAGGAACCATATTTACTATCAAAGAAATGGCTGATTCCGCTATAGTTATAGACTTGCGGGAGGGTAAATTAAAGGTAGAAATTGAAGATTCAACAAAATCAGCATTTGATTCCATGTTGTTGTACCCCAATGAAAAAGCAATGTATGTTTTTCATACTAAACATCTTTATAAAAAATATACTGCTGCGGAAATAATAGATCAAACTATGGAACGTATTAGCTTCCGACAAAGCAGTTTTGAAGAAATTGCCAATCATTTAAAAAAGGTTTTCGGAAAAACATTAATTAATCAAAGTGATAAGAAGAATTGGCGTTTTACAGGCGAATTCAACAATGCAAGCGTAGAAGAGATTATAGAAAATATCTGCTTTGTAAAGAATTTAAGTAGCAAAATAGAAGGTGATACAATTTTTATTATAAATAAGAAACACACTAAAAAGTGACTATTATGAAAATAATTTACTCTAACTATTTTTTCTTTTATAGAATTTCATTGACATGTTTTTTATTGCTCCTATGCCTGCTTTCCGAAGCAAATGATACTAAGAGTCCCAATAATAATGATGTGTATGTAATAATAAATAGCAGTAAAGTAAAATTGCAGAATATATTTTCTCTTATTGAAAAACAAACTTCTTTTTCTTTTGCATATGATGAAAATGATATAAATCTTTCTAAACAAATAAAACTTCCTACAGGTCCTCAACTTTTAAAAGTTATTCTTATTGAAATTGAAAATCAAACCAATCTTGATTTTATAGTAAAGGCTGATGTGATTTTAGTAAATCCCAAATCTACAGATGAAAGGAAAATTGAAGTTAATATACCAGTTAGAGGTGTTGTTCGTGATACTAGTGGTGCACCATTAAGTGGTGTAACGGTATCGCTTAAAGGCAGCTCGGTGGCAGTACAAACAAATAATGAAGGTAATTTTTCTTTGGATGTGCCTGAAAATGGCATTTTGATATTTTCTTTTATAGGTTACCAAACTCAGGAATTGAAAGTTAATGGACGGACTGTGTTGAATATTACCATGGTAATTGAAAGGCAGGATTTAAATGAAGTAGTTATAATAGGATATCAACCACGCCGGAGAGCCGATCTTTCAGGTGCTGTATCTGTAATAAACGCCGACGATGTTGCAAAGTTACCTGTTCTGAGCATAGACCAGGCATTACAAGGTAAAGCACCAGGTGTTCGAATAACGCAAAATACAGGACAACCTGGAGACGGTGTGATAGTAAGGGTTAGAGGAGTGGGAACTATCAATGACAATAATCCACTTTTTATTATTGATGGCGTACCCACTAAAGATGGAATAAATTTTCTTTCTGCTAATGATATTGAAACAATAGTTGTTTTAAAGGATGCATCATCCGCTGCACTTTATGGTGCCCGTGCTTCCAATGGTGTGGTGCTTATTACTACGAAAGCAGGCAGAAGAGGAAAGGCGCAATTTAATTATTCAGCATATGGTGGCATTCAAACACATGGTGATATTCCCCGAATGCTAAATACTGAAAAATATGTGGAGTTATATAATGAAGCGGTGGCTAATGATAACCTCGATATAAGTAATCCTACTTTGAAAAGAAAACCTATTCCATCCGGTATTGCTATGGCAAATACAAATTGGCTGGATGAAATTTTTAGAACTGCACCCATTCAAAATCATCAATTATCTGTAAGAGGCGGAAATGAAAAAACGCTTTATTATATATCTGGAAATTATTTTAAGCAGGATGGAATTATACAT
>JACDAZ010000015.1 GCA_013695175.1 Flavisolibacter sp.
GTACCGGTTAATGTAATCCAAACTGATGAGAAAGGTAAATATGTATATGTGATGGAGCAGGAAGGTGATAAATTAGTCGCCCGTAAAAAGGCTGTTACAGTTGGAGAATTTTATGGTGATAATATAGAAATTAAATCAGGATTGAACACAGGTGACAAAATAGTAACAGAGGGATATCAGAATTTATATGAAGGTCAGGCCATTACAACGCAACTGGCAATGAATTAAACATTAATAGAAGAAAAGAAAAATAGTAGAATGAAAATGATGGATGGACTTAAGGAAAAATTTAAAGAATTTAAACCAACAAGTTGGGCTGTAAATAATACAACTGTTATTTATATTCTTGCCATACTAATTACATTATACGGTTTAAACAGGTTTAATAATTTACCAAAGGAACAGTTTCCGGATATTGTTGTACCCACTATTTCAATAACCACAGTTTATGTAGGCAATTCACCCAGCGATATAGAAAACCTTATTACACGTCCCATTGAGAAGCAAATAAAATCAATAAGTGGAGCAAAAGTAAATAAGGTAAACTCAGTTTCTCAACAGGATTTTTCTTTGATCATTGTTGAATTCGATACGGATATTAAAACAGATATCGCAAAGCAAAAGGTAAAAGACGCTGCTGACAAGGCAAGAGTTGATCTGCCTGCTGATCTCACTTCGCAACCCGATGTTCAGGAATTTGCCTTTAGTGAAATGCCTATCATGTTTTTAAATGTAAGTGGCGATTATGATGAGGTAAAGCTGAAGCAATTTGCAAATAAAATTCAGAACAGGGTTGAAGAAATTAAAGAAATTACAAGAGCAGATATCGTTGGTGCTCCCGAAAGAGAGATACAGGTTAATGTAGATCCTTATAAAATGCAGGTTGCAAAAGTTTCTTTTAATGACATTGAAAATGCAATCAGCAGGGAAAATAATGATATCAGTGGCGGGCAGGTGGAAGTGGGTAATATGAAAAGAACTTTGCGTGTTAAAGGACAGTTTAATACTGCACTGGACATGCAAAACATTGTTATTAAAAACATACAGGGTGCTCCAATATACTTAAGAGACATTGCTGAAGTAAAAGATACTGTGCGGGAACGGGAAAGTTATGCTAGGCTTGATGGTAAAAACGTTGTTACATTAAACATTATTAAACGATCGGGTGAAAATTTGATTAATGCTGCTGATAATGTAAAAGCATCAATTGAAGAAATGAAGCAAAAGCAGGAACTACCTCCTGACTTACGTGTTGAATTTACAGGTGATCAGAGCATTGCAACAAAACATTCATTTAATGAACTGGTAAACACCATTATTATAGGATTTATACTGGTGTTGCTGGTGCTGATGTTTTTTATGGGAGTGACTAATGCATTTTTTGTTGCTCTTAGTGTACCATTAAGTGTGTTTGTGGCGTTTTTATTTTTACCACTTGCTGATGCTATTGTTGGTGCACCGGTTACACTCAATTTCATTGTTTTATTTGCCTTACTGTTTGGGTTAGGAATAATAGTGGATGATGCGATTGTTGTTATTGAAAATACACATCGTATTTATAACAATGGAAAAGTGCCTATTGTAAAATCAGCCAAAGAAGCTGCGGGAGAAGTTTTTATTCCTGTATTAGCAGGTACACTAACCACACTTGCTCCTTTTTTCCCATTGTTATTATGGAAAGGACTGATAGGTAAGTTCATGATTTACCTGCCGACGATGCTAATTCTAACTCTGGCGGCATCACTTATTGTAGCATTTATTTTTAATCCTGTTTTTGCTGTAAGCTTTATGAAGCCGGAAGGCAAACAATATGAGAAACCTAAAAGAGGATTGTTTCAAAAATGGTGGTTTTGGACGACAATAGCTGTTGGAATTTTCCTTCATCTTCTTGGGTTGCATGGTTTTGCAAACTTCTCTTTGTTTCTTGCTCTTTTATCCATGTTTAATGTTTTTGTATTGAGAGATGTGATACACAGATTTCAGAACAGAGTTTTACCATGGTTAATGAGCAAGTATGAAATATTATTGAACTGGGCTTTAAAAGACAGGAGACCAATATGGTTACTGGTAGCATTGTTTGTTTTGTTCCCGGTTTCAGTAGGCATGATCATGTTAAGAGGCAATGGCCAAACCTTTTTTCCTTCAGGTGATCCTAATTTTATTTATGTGTACCTGAAAATGCCTGTTGGTACTGATATAAAATATACAGATTCCATAACACGTGTATTGGAAGGAAGGGTGCAACAGGTATTAAAAGACGAAAATCCCGGTGTTGAAGGTTCTATAGTTGAAAGCATTATCGCAAACGTTGCAGTAAGTGCAAATAACCCCATGGATAATAACAGGAGTGTGCAACCGAACTTAGGTAGAGTGCAGGTATCTTTTGTTCCATATGAAGAAAGAAAAGGGAAAAGCACAAAGCCATATTTGGATGCTATTCGTGAAGCAACAAAAGGAATTGTAGGTGCAGAAGTGGCCGTAAACCAGGAAGATGGTGGGCCACCTACCGAAGCGCCTGTAAATATTGAAGTAGCCGGTGATAATTTTGAATCTATTGCACAAACAGCACTTGCTTTAAGAAATTTTTTAGATACCAACCAGGTAGAAGGAGTGGAAAGTTTAAAGATGGATGTAGACGTAAATAATCCTGAGATATCTGTTTCTGTGGATCGTGAAAAAGCAATGATTGAAGGAATAAGCACAGCACAGGTAGGTATGGAAATACGAACTGCCATTTTTGGTAAAGAAGTGAGTACACTAAAACAGGGAGAAGATGAATATAAAATTCAATTGAGGTACAATGATCTTGTGCGTAATAGTATTACAGACCTGATGAACATGCGTATCACCTTCCGCGATTTCAATACCATGGCTATTAAACAAATTCCATTAAATGCAATAGCATCTATTGATTATACTAATACTTCAGGTGGTATAAAAAGAAAAAATTTAAAACGAACCATTCAATTGCAATCAAATGTTTTGGATGAAACACAGACAGATAAAATAAATGCTGCCCTTGCCCTGAAAATTAATGATTTCAGAACCCAGTACAAAATACCACCTGATGTTACCGTAAAACAAACCGGTGTAAGTGAGCAACAAAAAGAAACTATGGCTTTCCTGGGAACATCAATGATAATTGCGCTATTGTTGATCTTTCTGATACTTGTTATTCAATTTAATTCTATGAGCAAACCATTCATTGTATTAACAGAAATATTCTTTTCTATTATTGGGGTGCTGATTGGTTATGCTATAACAGGTATGACTATAGCAACAATTATGTTAGGTGTTGGTATTGTAGGATTGGCTGGAATTGTTGTAAAAAACGGAATTTTGCTAATCGAATTTACAGATGAATTGAGGTCCCGTGGATTACGAACAAGAGAAGCAGTTATACAGGCCGGAAAAATTCGTATCATTCCTGTTATGCTAACTGCTTTGGCCACTATGCTTGGATTGTTTCCATTAGCTGTAGGACTAAATATTGATTTCGTTTCTTTATTTACTCAGCTTAATCCAAAATTATATTTTGGAGGAGATAGCGTAGTTTTTTGGGGTCCGTTGTCCTGGACAATTATTTTTGGTCTTATATTCGCGTTTTTCCTGACCCTGGTGATGGTTCCAAGTATGTACCTTATAGCTGAAAGATTAAGAAGACCCATGACAAAATTCTATGGCAGCAAGTTTATTGCACTATTGGGCTTTTTGGGTCCGTTTTATTTTATTCTCGTAGGGGTTATGTACATGGTAAGAAAGATGCAGGGAAAACCCATTTGGGATGGAAGGTTAAGAGAAACGCCTTTAATAGCTGAAAGAGTATAGTATATTTAAACTTTTAGATAGGATATATTCATCAGGTTGGCAGCGGCTCAGAAATGAGCCGCTTTTTTTAATTAAAACTTATGTAAGTACTACTGAAGGAACTTCTTCTTTTTGAATTACGTGTTCATCAGGAATTTCATCTTCGGAATTTTTTCTTCTTCGCATAGGTTGTTTTTTCCAATAAGTAAGACTTCGCCATAACCATTCAAAGGGACCAAACTGGTAATACTTCAACCATATATTACTAAAAATAATCTGGAACAACCACACTGCACCAACAACATAATATTGTTCATAACGCACTAGTTTACCATATAATCCCAAAC
>JACDAZ010000018.1 GCA_013695175.1 Flavisolibacter sp.
AGATACGTTTACATTAAAGGATGCAAAGACGGCCGTCAAAGTATTTAATCATGCAGGAAAAATCTTAAAAGAAAGAGGAATACAGTTTGTTTATCATGCGCATGGCTATGAGTTTCAGCCGTATAAAAAAGGTACTTTTTTTGATTATTTTTTAAAGAAGTTAAATCCTGCTTATGCTAACTTTCAAATGGATGTTTTCTGGTTCAAGCATTCTGGTCAGGATCCGGCAGCTTATTTATTAAAGTACCCGGGACGTTTTCTTTCATTGCATTTAAAAGACAGGGAAAAGGGAACGAAAGGCAATGTAATAGGCAGGGCTGATGTAGAAACGAATGTTGTATTAGGAGCCGGTGATGTAAATATTAGTGCGGTAATGCAGGCGGCCAAAAAAGCAGGAATAAAATATGCCTTTATTGAAGATGAATCTTCACGTTCAACAGAGCAAGTGCCTCTAAGTATTAAGTATTTAAATTCATTGAAATAATACATTTGTTTGTATACATACACCGATGTTTAGAAAGGACAATTCTTTAAATAAAATAATTATGAAATCTTTTTCCAGGCGCTCTTTTCTGCAAAATGCAGGCAAACTGGCAACCGTTGCCGGTATTAGTTCTATACCTATGGTAAAAACAATAGCTGCTGCAAGTACTACAAATAAGGTTAGTGCAGCAGATAAAATAAGAGTTGGGTTAATAGGATGTAATAACATGGGATGGGTCAACTTAAAAGAACATGTGGTTTTGCCGGGAGTAGAATGCATTGCCTTATGTGATGTTGATGATGCTGTATTAAATAAAAGAGCAGCAGAATTACTAGCCTTAACCGGTAGTAAAGCTGCTTTGTACAAAGACTTCCGTAAGCTTTTGGAAAATAAAGACATTGATGCCGTTATTATTGCCACACCCGATCATTGGCACTGTTTAAATACAGTTTATGCTATGCAGGCCGGGAAGGATGTTTTTGTAGAAAAACCGCTTGCTAATAGTATTGAAGAGTGTAACATCATGGTAGCTGCTGCTAAAAGATATGGAAGGGTTGTGCAGGTAGGGCAATGGCAGCGTAGTGGGCCGCACTGGCAGTCTGCCATAGACTATGTTCATTCCGGGCAGCTTGGAAAGATAAGTCATGTAAAAAACTGGCTTTACTACAGCGGATTCAAAGAAATAAAGCCTTTAGCGGATGGTGCTGCGCCTGTTGGTGTTGATTATGATTTGTGGCTTGGGCCAGCCCCTAAACAGCCTTTTAATGCAAACCGTTTTCATGGCAAGTGGCGCTACTTCTGGGACTATGGCGGCGGTATCATGACCGATTGGGGCGTGCATCTGTTGGATATGGCCTTTGCTGGCACACAGTCTACTTATCCAAAATCGGTTATGTCTACAGGCGGAAAGTTCTCCTTTCCTCAAAGTGCCATGCAAACCCCCGATACACAGTTTACAACTTATGATTTTGAAGATTATGTTGTCAGTTGGGAGCATGTTACAGGTTCTACCCCAGGACTGTATGGAAACAATTATTGCGGTGTAGCCTTTGTCGGCAGCAATGGTACATTAGTAGTGGACCGGGAAAAATGGCGACTGTTTCCGGAAGTGGCCAACGGTCAATATTTATTGGCTGCTGTGCCTGAGCAGAGAGGAAGTGGTAATGACCTGGCATTGCATGTAAAAAACTTTATTGAATGTATTAAAACCAGGGGTAAAACGGCTTGTGATATTGAAACCGCCAGAAATGTAGCCGTAAATTCACAAATAGGAAATATCGCCATGAGAACCGGTCGTAAGTTGTATTGGGATAATGCAGCAAATTCATTTATCAATGACAAAGAAGCCAATCAATTTATTAAACCTGATTATCGTGGACAATGGAAGTTGCCAAAGATATAACTGGTAAAAAAAACAAGCTTTCCAAACCCATAACCAAATTTAAAAATCAGCAAACACAATAATGAAAATCCCAATTTTTTTGCTTAAAACAACATTATTCTTCTCCTTTGTTATTTTTTTATTGCAGGCAGCTGATGCGCAGACTTCAGCTACTGCTACAATGAAGCCGGAGATGACCGAATTTTATGAGCCTTTTCCTGCGGTTGTAACACCCGGTAAAGCTGCAGCCAATGCCTTTATCACAGCCCCTTCAGATGCTATTATTTTATTTGATGGCAAGGATCTTTCCAGGTGGAAAAACAAAGATGGGGGAGCGGCTAAGTGGGATGTGAAAAATGGCGTTTTTACAGTCAAAAAAGGAACTGGAGAAATCAGTACTATCCAGGAGTTTAATGACTTTCAATTGCACATTGAATGGTCTGTTCCTGTAAATATTACGGGATCTGGCCAGGCACGAGGTAACAGCGGTATATTTTTGCAGGGCGTTTATGAACTTCAGGTGTTGGATAATTATAATAATAAAACCTATGTAAACGGGCAAGCGGGTAGCATCTATAAGCAAACGGCACCATTGAAAAATGCCATGCGGGCGCCTGGTGAGTGGAACGTTTACGACGTAATATATACAGCACCGCGTTTCAAAGAAGACAGTTCATTGTTTTCACCGGCAAGGGTTACTGTTATACAT
>JACDAZ010000026.1 GCA_013695175.1 Flavisolibacter sp.
CTTCAAGCGTAACCGGACCGGTAATTTCCGAACCATCTTCAAATTTAGCAGTAAAGTTTGCAGTAAATTTTTGACCTTCTTTAAGCTTGTTTACCATCATGTTTTTTAAGTCCATCATAATATTCACTTCTAACATGGACTGGTCAGCAAAAAACTGAACTTCATCAATTTTTTCAGTTAGAGTTTGTGCGCTTAAAGAAAAAGACAACAGCAGTAAGGCTGTACAAGCTATATATTTTCTCATGTTGCATGGGTTTAATTATAAACACATACGGATAGGGGAAGTTAGCCAGGGGTAGAATAGTGAAGTTTTTATAGAGAACAGTTAGTGCCGAATTACTAAATTAATAAACTTTATACTTATTCATTCAATTTTATTTTAATAGATGTTTTAAAATAAATTGATCAGGGCTTTATAATTTAATTTTCTCTCCATTAATGGTTAATCTATGAGGAATATTGTTTTCAATTAACAGTGCCTGGTGATTACCTGCATGATGATTCACATCAATAGCTATTACACGGCCATTATATAGCGTTTTTATATTCTCAACAAGTGTATGACCAACAATAATTCGTTTTACATTAAACAATGAAAGGGTGCTTTGTACCTGCGACAGAGGTGCTGTAGGATTTGTAAAATAACCCCGATACCAAAAAGGTGATGTGTAACTATCGTATATTGTTGTTACTCCTGCTTTTATTAGAATACTGTCATAACCGTCTTTATCGTAATAGGGGCGTGCAAGATGATTTATTTTTTTTAATGAATAACCTCCGGAATTAATAGCTTCTGAAACACCTGCATGAAGAAACAGGGAATTACCAATTCTTTCCATAATATTTTTTGACCTTAGCCATTTGCCCAGTTCAGTGTTTGCTGCATATAGTTCATGATAATTTCTTCCTAATAATGTTGAAACCTGAATATATTTTGGATGTACATATCTTATATCTTCTGAAAGATTCATGATCTCGTGGTTACCAAGAATAATATGTACGAAACCACCTTTTGATCTTGCTTCTTCTTCTAATTTATACAACAGCCATAACGATGCTGTAACTTCTTCTCCACGATCCATGATGTCACCACAAACAACAAGGTGACCGTTATTATAATTCCAGTTTAATTGCTCATCTATTACACCACCAGCTAATAACAATTTCTGTAAGCCATGAAAGTTTCCTTCAATGTCGGAAAGAGCAAATACTTTATCAGTTTTTTTATAATCAGTTGCAGGAATAAGAATGTTTTGTTTTAATGGAACAGTAAAAAAAGCACCGGCTGAACCGGGCACTGCTACATTTACAGAAGAAGGTCTCTGTGTATTCTTAAAAACTTCTTTTTGAACAACGTCATTATGTATTGATTCTATTAATATGCTGTCTGCTTTGTAAAAAATATATGGTCCATCTGTAACTAAACTTTGTTGAGCAGAGGTAGAAAAGAATATGAAAAAACTAATTGTATATAAAAACCCTTTCATCATAAATAAATGTGGAGAAATCAAAGGAAATGGAATACCTGCTTTTCTTAAAATACTGCATTTAAAGCTAAGTTTTTTAAGATAAAAATTGCAACAAACTATGTTATAAGTATTTCCCCAATGCAGATGGTTGAAAATTTGCCTCTATAGAAATAGGGGCAGTTTTTAGAAATCTATTTGAAAACAACTAACTATCAGCAATATAATAAAATTTCTGCTGCTGCTGAAGAAGAAGCTTAATTTTTTTAGAATTTTTTAAAAATTGGTCTTAATTCCAATACCCAAATTGAGTATGTCGTGAATCTTAATGGTTTTTGTATTCTTTACGTAAGAAAGCAATTCAGTGTCAAAGGTGATCAGTTCATAATAAAGTGCCATTTGCTTTATTTTCTTTTCTGGTTTGAAGTTGTTTCTCAACTGCCCGCCAATAAATAAACCCAGATGCAGGTTGGTAGGGTGGTTGTAGTAATCATATGGATAATTATCAGGAGTAAAACCAAAATACTGCTTGCCAAAAGTGTAATTCACTATCAATCCTGAAGTAAAAGGTTTCAATCCTAATCCTTTCACCGGGATGGTCTTTACCGGCAACCATGTAATTTTTGCTGATAAAGCATGTATGGTAACTCCACCTGCTGATTCAGGTACATAACCATAAAAAAGGTCACCTTCAAATTTTTCATTTACAGAGCTATAACCGGCACCTAAAGAAAAAAATCCAATACCTCCTGCAAATTGAAGTTTAACATGATCAGGCAACAGGTTACTTCTTTTTACAGAATCATTTGCACAGGCATCTAAACTTTGTGTAATAAAGCAAAGAAGAAATAAAAACAATTTAAAAATGATGCTCTTCAACTTCGGTAGATTCATTATTTACTGATACAATTGCATAACTGCGTTTATTCATAGAACCCACTACAAGATAAGGTACACCATCAGCATAAGGAAATGAATAAGAGTAATCATGTTGATGGCCATGAATAGACATTCCAACTTTATTTTTTTGAAGCAGAGTAGAATAATCTTTGATTTTTCTCTGATCAAACTGACCACTAAATGGAGGAACATGAGAAAAAACAAAAGCCTGTTTATAGTTGCCCAGTAGTTCCTGTTGCAGCCATGGCAGATCAGGAATAGAACCGTCATATCCTGTTTCCTGGGAGTTGGTATTTAAACCAATAAATTTAAATCCACCATAAGTGAATGAAAAATTTTCTGCACCAAACATTTGATGATAAATTAACCTTCCATTTGCCAGCATATCATGATTTCCAATAACAGCAAAATAGGGTGCAGTCAATTTTTTTAAGATGCGGTTGATCCATTTAAATTCTTTGTTTAAACCAAAGTCTGATATATCTCCATTAAGTAAAACAAAAGAAATTCCTGTTTGTAAATTGATATTGGTAACAAAATCATCGAGATCATCATAAAAGCGTTGCGAATCTCCTATAACAACAAATTTTACCTGTTCCTGTGCAGGAACAGCCTGTAATCTTTCAATATTTTTTTGATTTAGATTTTTTTCTTCTTCCTCCAGACGCACTTCATTAGGGCTGTATTGAAAAAGATCTTTACAGGAAGATATATTGATGAGCAGTAAAATTGTCAGTACAAAGCGGGTCATTTTCTCTATTTAGTGCTTCTGCTAATAGTAAAAAAATGATGCCATAACTTATTAAACAGGCCATATTGGGCAGGATAGATCATGGATTGTCCCTAGGTGCATAGTATTTATAAAATTGGGAGACACCCGTTTTACAACAGGAAAGAGCCAACGTGTTTATTACATCCGACTGATTAATAGATATTGTTGTTTTATTAAACCCTTTAAAACTGGATGATGATCAAAAGCTGGTGGGTAAGTTTTATTTAAAAGAAGTAAGGTAAAATGAAAATTAGCTGCTTTTTGTTTGCTAATACTACATTTCAATTCAATAAAAATAGTTTTGTTCCTGTTGCTGTTATTCTCGGGTATGTCAACAGCAACAAAATATAAATAATTTAAATAAGCAAGATTGTTTTCCAAAATAATGAATCGAAGGTAGCCGATGAATAATTTGTATGATTCTTGTGAATATATTCCCTGGTTGGCATGATTTCTTTGTTTTCTTTAATGATACTCTTCCATTATTGAAGGTGAATATCTCTTATCAATACTTACCAATTGGAAGAAAAAACAGGATATACGAATCAAATGAACGATATCCAGGACGTTGTAATTAAATAATTGTCAACGCCGCTATTATATCCCTACCCTGCATTTATAACTTTTAAAACAATTATTATGGCAGAAATTAAAATTGAAGAAAAGAAAAGTCCGGTTTGGCTATGGATACTATTGGCAATATTGATTATTGGTGCGTTATTGTATTTCCTGGTATTTAGGAATGGGGATGGAGACCACGAAGCTGATGCTTATCCAGCTGCTACTACTACAGAAACAGGAGCTAATAATGTAAACACTTCAAATGAAGGAGCAGTGGGAGAGTATGTGCAGTATTTGAATACCATCCCAATGGATTTAGATCATGAATATAGTAGTGGTGCTATAGAGAGATTAACGAATGCTGTCGAAGCCAAAGCAAAACAGGTAAATTACGAAGTTACCGCAGACCTGGATAAAGTAAGAGAATCTAAAGAACAGATTACACAGGATCCTATGGCAACTACGCATTCCAATCATGTAAAAAGGGCTGCAGATATTTTAGCAGGTGTAATGCAAAGAATGCAACAGGCGCATTTTTCAAACCTGCAAAACGAGGCAAGTGAAGTACAAAACGCAGCAGGTAATATCAAATCTGCAGATTTGTTACTGAATCAAAAAGATGCAGTAAAATCATTCTTTGATAAGTCTGCCCAGTTATTACAAAAAATGAATTGATAACATTTAAACTAGTATTATGTCAGAAAAAAACTTACATTATTTACATGAGTTGTCCGATTACAAAGTAGCATCAGATTATCCTGATGTAAGAGGATGGGAGATAAAAGATGCAGATGGCAGAGTTGTAGGAAAAGTAGATGGTTTATTAGTCAATAAAAAAGAAAAAAGAGTAGTATACCTCGATGTGGATGTGGATGAATCGCTTTTGGAAGAAGGACATGAACCTTTGGCCACTCCTGCAAGTGAAGGAGTACATGAATTTTTAAATGAAGATGGAGAGGATCACCTGATCGTACCAATAGGTATGGTAACAATTGATGAAGATAATGAGGTGGTTCAAAGTAATAAAATCAACAGTGACACCTTCAGGAATGCAAAAAGGTTTAGCAAGGGAAGAAGTATAGAACCAGAATATGAATTAATTATATTCAGTCAATTATCTACTGAGGGTAATTACAATAAAGAGATTGATGAAGATTTTTATAAAAGGAAGGAGTTTAATGATAATTACAATAGATGACAATAGCTTGAACATCTGGTAATAATAAAAACCTGTTTCTAATGAGATGGGTTTTTATTTATAAAGAGATTAAATTTTTCACGAATGGTTGATATAACTGGAAATAATATAAAAAACCATATTAAGTTATCCTTCTGTAGAAACATTAGTAGGAATTCATTCTGCAATAGTTATATTTTGTAACTGGTAGGTTTGTAAAATATAATGACAAGCTTTATTTGCCTAAGTAAAAACCATATAATCAATGCCATCACTAATCTACAAGGTTTATGTTGTAGAACTATCAAAGCGGGTTTTTACCGAAAACACAAAATTTCGTCTTGCCAATCCACAATTTAATGGAGTGCTTGAATGCCTGTATGTGGGTATGACCAGTAAGACCCCGCAGGAGCGGCTAACACAGCACAAGACCGGCTATAGAAACAAAAAAGGACACAAGCTCTCAGCGTACATTGTGCAGAAATATGGCCGCTACTTACGACCCAGCCTGTACGAGCACCTGAACACAAAACATATGAACCGGCAGCAAGCGCTGATGATGGAGGAAAAGCTTGCGTGGGATTTACGAAGACAAGGCTATGCTGTATGGTTTAACTAAACTGCCCTGCATTGTACCAGATCTTACAGCTACTGCCCCTATGCCCAATGCATTTAAAGAAAAAATAAATATTCCCTATGTTGGTGCATCACCATTGATTCCCAATCCGGCATTACCTCCTAAAAAATAGAATTGATTAATGTATAATAAGAAATCATAAATTAAATCATTCAATGATTTTTTAATCTTACATGTTTCTTCCTTATGCATGATAAAAAAACAGCAACATTTATGTTGCTGTTGATAATTTTTATTTACAAAAAATATTGTTATTGCATCTTAATGCAAATAAAACTAAGTTTAAAAGCTGAGAACTTTAGGTGATTTTAATTCTTAACCTTGAAGTGAAATTCACCACTTACAGCAATAATAGCTGAAGTGGAAGCATCTTCTACGTTACCGCTATAAGTGCCAGTTACATAATTTCCGGATGAACCATATGTAGAAATATTCACTTGTAAAGGTGTTGATGAAGAAGTAAATTGTTTTCCATCAGCAGATACATAGAAAGATGTTGCCGGATAACTGCCTTTAGTTACACCATCAAAGGAAAGTCCAAAAGAAGAATGGGGATTCGTTTTTGTCATTCCATACATTGCTGAAGAATTGTCCTCTTTATAAAAGGTTAAACTATCAGTAGTAGAATTTAAACTTCCATTGGTACCACTAATTTTCCAGGTAATGTATTCCTCTTCATTGGGACTTTGAAGATCTTCATTGTCTTTGTTGCAAACACCTTGTATAAAGAAAGGAGCTAAAAGAAGCAGTAACCAGAATTTTCCTGATCTGTAGTTTTTCATAAGTTTTGATTTTTAAAAAGGATATATATTATTTAAATAGCAAACAAGGATAGAAAGAAAAACTTGAATTTCATAATTTATGAGCTGCCTTAATTCAAGACAGTTGGTTTTACAGTAATGTGGACTTGAAAAAGAATAAACAATAGCTTCTAAAATTAACAGCTAATTATTGGTGATAATTAATACTTCATGCAGTTTACTTTACGCTCAACCATGTCTTTCACTTGGGAAGGGGGAGTGCTTTCTTT
>JACDAZ010000245.1 GCA_013695175.1 Flavisolibacter sp.
ACTTGCTTTTCGAAATAAATAACCAGCTTAAAATGCTGGAAAACCAGGCTAAAAAGGCTGAAAAGTATTTCGAGATCAAAAAAGATTATAGAACCATAAGTGTTGAACTTTCCAAAGCTGCCCTGGAAGGGTTCAATGTGACATATAAGTCTTTGAATGAACAGCAGGAAACGGAAACGGATAAGCGAATTGGTTTGGAGGCGGACATTGCAACACGGGAAGCTGAACTGGAACAGGAAAGGGTAAAATTTATTGAAAGAGAGCAGGAGTTGCACACTATGCAACAATCTTTTAATGAGCTTGTGCAGGTGGTGCGAACAAAAGAAAATGAAAAGAACCTGGCGCAGCAAAGAATGGAATACCTGCGGGAAAGATCGGGTAACCTGCAGGCTTTTTTGGAAAAAGCCGGAGGGCAAATTTCAGCCATTGAAGAGAGTATAGGTTTTACGCAACAGCAGGTAACAGATGAGGAAGCCGCCATTGCCGATTTAAATAAAGAGCTGGAACAAGTAAGGGTTGAAGTAGAATCAAAACGAAATGTATTAGATGAAAAGAGGGGACATGTTAATAACCTTCGTTCTTCATTTCAACAGGTACAGCGCCAGCAATTTGATGCAGAAAAAAAGGTAGCTGTTGCCGATTCTTCCATTCAAAACCTGCAACGAACTATTCAACAGGTAGAAGATGAAAGAAAAAGCAGGAAAGAACAATTGCATAACCTGGAAGAAGAAAGGGTTGAAAAGCAAAAAGCGTTAGAAACAAAAAAAACCGACCTCGAGCAACTACAACATCATCATAATACTACTAAGGAGCAAATACTGCAAACGCAGACTGTATTGGAAGAACTACGGTCAAAACTGGCAGAAGAAAGCAGGAAGCTGGATTCTAAAAAAAATGAACACGATCTTTTAAAAAGCCTTATAGATTCTATGGAAGGTTATCCGGAGAGTGTAAAATTTTTACATAACAATACAGGTTGGGATCATACATCACCCATTCTATCTGATATTATCTATGTTAAAGAAGAATTCAGGGCTGCCGTGGAAAATGTACTGGAACCATACTTAAACTATTATGTAGTTAAAGATTTACAAGAAGGTTTAAAAGCAGTTCATTTATTAGACGATAATAAAAAAGGTAAAGCCAATTTCTTCTTACTGGATAAAGTACAGGATGCTGTAGTACTGGTTCCGGATCATAAACCTGCAGGTACTATGCCGGCTCTGGATGTTATTGAAGTGGATGAACAATACCGCCAGTTAGCAGAGCAATTATTAGGAAATGTTTTTATAGCAGATGATGAAGAAGCATTAGTGCACAGTAATGGCTTTGTTATTTTAGAAAGACATGGTAAATACGTAAAAGGAAGTTTTACATTAACCGGTGGGAGTGTTGGTTTATTTGAAGGTAAAAAAATTGGCCGTGTAAAGAATTTAGAAAAGTTGCAGGAAGAAATAGCTTCACAACAGGTAGTTGTAACAAACTATCAAAAGCAAATACAGGAAAGACATAATGAAGTAATAGCCTTTAATGAAGATCTGAGAGAACATGCAATCAGGGAAACAGAAAGAGAAATTCAGCAACTTACAAACCAGGTTTTCAGTGTACAAAACAGGCTTGAAAATTTAAATCATACACAAACAGCTTCTCAAAAAAGGCTGGAAGACCTTCATGTCCAATTAGAGCAAACACAAACATCTATTGGCAATGTAAGAAATGAGTTATTGTCACTTAATGATGATCTGCAACAGTTTACTTCACAGTTAGAGCAGGGAGAAAAAGATTATCATGAAATTGAAGTTGCCTATAACGAAATAAATCAGCAGTACAACAATTTTAATTTAAATGTTGCCAGGCAACAAAGCAAAATAAATGCGTTAAAGCAGGAATTGCAATTTAAAACCAACCAGGTAAATGACTTGCATCAGCAGGTTCAAAATAATACACAACAACTAACAGAAACTACAGGCAATATAAAAGCATTAGAGACGAATTTAAAAGAGGTAGAAGAGTCTATGCTGCAACTACTGCGCAGAAGAGAAACAGAAGAGAAATCACTTAATGAAGCAGACCAGGCTTATTATAATTTTAGAAATGGTATAAATGCAAAAGAAAGCGAACTGCGTCATTTGGTAAAAGATAAAGAACAAATAGAACATTTACTTTCAGCTATTAAAGACAGGTTAACAGATGTGAAGCTGCAGCTGGCAGGAATGAAAGAACGTTTGCATGTAGAATTTAAGATTGTGCTGGAAGATATTTTAGATGAACCACGTACAGGAGAAACACCTGTTGAAGAATTGCAGGAAAAAGCGGACAGGATGAAAAAGCGCCTTGAGAATTTAGGTGAAGTGAACCCTACTGCCATAGAAGCTTTTGAAGAAATGAAAAAGCGATATGATTTTATAGTTGAACAAAAAAATGACCTGGTTTCTGCCAAACAAAGTTTATTACAAACCATTGCCGAAGTAGAAACAATTGCTAATCAAAAATTTCTGGAAACCTTTAATCGTGTCAGAGAAAATTTTCAAAAAGTATTTCAAACATTATTTACAAGCGATGATCAGTGTGATTTGATTTTAGAAAATCCTGATAATCTTGCAGAAACTGGTATTGATATAGTAGCAAAGCCAAAAGGGAAAAGACCAAGCAGTATTAATCAGTTAAGTGGGGGAGAACGCACTTTAACGGCAACAGCTTTGTTGTTTGCTATCTATCTTATTAAACCTGCACCGTTTTGTATATTAGATGAAGTAGATGCACCACTTGATGATGCTAACGTGGGCAAGTTTACACATATGATACGTGAGTTCAGCGAAAACTCTCAGTTTATTATTGTAACGCATAATAAAACCACTATGAGTACGGTGGATGTAATTTATGGTGTTACCATGCAGGAGCCGGGAGTAAGCAAACTTGTTTCTGTTGATTTTAGAAATCTTAATTAATTGGCGTTAGCTTTTAGTCTCTAATTAAAGTTTATCTGTTGAACAGAATAGTGATTTATGTATATAAATGCATAAACAAATTTTTCAACAGTGTTTTATAAATACAATTGGGGTAAACATTGTTATTTTTTTTTGATTTATTAACTATCAATGCCAAATAAAAAAACTTTATTGCTTTTTGGAATGGTAATCATATTTGAATTATTATCTTAGAGAATTCTATCATCCACTTCCTATCATTTTCCACATTCCGTATAGTTGAAAAAAATTAACTGCAGATGCTGTCACACCAACAATATGGACAAGGGAAAATTAAGTTAGGCTTTAGGAAAAAGCTTGACATATTAAAACCTTATATAAAGAACCGGTTTTGGGAACAGGTTAAAAGCGTATGGGTAATTATTGTTTACCTTATATTATTTCAATTACTTGTTCTTGGTATTCCCATTGTTTACTCACTTACCATTGCCTTAGGTTTATTTATTGTAATAATTGGTTTAATGTTTTTTATGGAAGGACTCTTGCTGGGTCTTATGCCATTAGGGGAAATTTTAGGTACAAAACTTCCGGTTAAATTAAAGTTGCCTGCCATACTTTTTTTTGCAGCCTTATTAGGGATGTTAACCACTTTTGCTGAACCTGCTATAGCTGTTTTAAAAGCAGCTGGTTCCAGCATAAAGCCCCATGA
>JACDAZ010000055.1 GCA_013695175.1 Flavisolibacter sp.
GAGTCAAAAGAAGTCAAAGGGAGTCAAAACTCTTATTTGACTTGTGTGACTATTTTGAAATTTTAAAGGGAGTCAAAAGATGATGTGTATGACTTATATGACTATTTTGACCAATTGCATCAAAAAAATTAAACACAAATAAAAATGAAGACAATTACAATTGAAGGACAACTGAGGACCGAATTTGGCAAGTCAGCCACCCGCCAGCTTCGCTCTCAGGAACTAGTGCCTGGTGTAATTTACGGGGGTGCGGAGGAGATAAATTTTGTAGCTCCTGCCAAAGCTTTTAAAGCTTTAGTATACACACCAAGTTTTCAGTTGGCAGAAGTACAACTGAATGGAACAACTTATCGCTGCATTTTAAAAGATCTGCAATTTGATAAGGTATCAGATCAACTAATTCATGTTGATTTGCTTGAACTGGTAGAAGATAAAAAAGTGGTAGCTTCTATACCATTAAAGTATGTAGGTGTTGCATCCGGGGTAAAAGCCGGTGGTCGTTTGGTTTCTAAAATGAAAACATTAAAAATTAAAACCTATCCAAAGCACCTGAAAGAGCAAATTGAAGTAAATGTAGAAAAACTGGAAATTGGCGAGAATCTTAGGGTTGAAGATGTGAAAGATGAAAACTATGAGATCATGAATTCACCCCGTATTCCTATTGTTTCTGTAGTTACTACACGAGCTTTACGCCAGGAAGAAGCTGCCGCAACAACGGATGCACCGGCAAAAGCTGCCAAAAAATAGGAAAATCTTTTTAAAAATAAATCCCGTTCTTATTAAGATCGGGATTTTTTGTTTGAACCCTGGATATTTGCAGTTCATGAAAAAATATTTGATAGCCGGCCTGGGAAATGTTGGAAATGAATATGCGCATACAAGACACAATATTGGTTTTGATGTAGTTATGGCTTTTGTAAGAAAACATAATGGTTTGTTTTCAACAGACAGGTTGGTTTACAAATCAGAAGTGAAATGGAAAGGATGCATATTTATCTGTATCTGCCCTACTACTTATATGAACCTTAGTGGCAAGGCCGTAAAATACTGGATAGATAAGGAAAAGATTGAACTGGATCATCTTTTAGTTGTTGTAGATGACCTGGCTTTACCTCTTGATAAACTTCGTTTGCGTCCCCGAGGCAGCGATGCAGGGCATAATGGATTGAGGGATATTCAAAATACATTAGGTACAACCGAATACGCAAAACTCAGGTTTGGTATTGGAAATCAATATCCAAAAGGGATGCAATCAGATTTTGTTTTAAGCAAATGGAACCAAGATGAAATGCCACTTGTGGAACTAAAAATAAAAAAATGCATTGAAGTAATTGAACAATTTGCAAAAGAAGGAATAACAGCAGCTATGAATAATATTAATAATATTACTTTCGCTTGTGAATAGTGGAGGAAAAGGTTACTTTAGCCGCACCAACCTAAAACACTTACCTGTAAAACCAAAACTAAGTAGAACCAACATATATTGGATCAACAACAAAAAAGTTGTATCCGTTATATAAACTAAACCACGACATTATGAAAATATTTTGTGTAGGTCGCAACTATGCAGATCACGCTAAAGAATTGAACAATGCTATACCGGATGAGCCAGTCATTTTTATGAAGCCAAAAAGTGCTTTATTGCAGGCACATACTCCTTTTTATTATCCTGAATTTACGAATGAACTACATTACGAATGTGAGTTAGTACTACGTGTTTCAAAAAATGGAAAATATATTCAGGAAAAATTTGGGAATAAATATTATGATGCCATTACTGCAGGAATTGATTTCACTGCCCGTGATATTCAGGATGAATTGAAAAAGAAAGGTCTGCCATGGGAAAAAGCTAAAGCCTGGGACAACTCGGCTGCCATTGGTAAATGGATCCCCGTCCAGGATATAAAGAACAGGAACGATATAAATTTTAAATTGAATAAGAACAATGAAACGGTTCAAAATGGTAACTCAGCCGATTTGATATTCGGTTTTGATTACCTCATTTGCTATATTTCTAATTTCTTTTCCATAAACATTGGTGATTTAATTTTTACAGGGACACCTGCAGGTGTAGGAGAATTAGTTGTAGGAGATGAAATTGAAGCTTTTATTGAAGAAGACTCAATAATGAAGCTTGATATAAAATAAATTACTGTTGATTCCCTTTTATTTTTAGGTAAACAGACTTCATTTCAGGTTTGAATTAGTTTGATTTTATCTCACTTAAATTTGCGCCATACTTTTTAAAAATGGATCAAGACCTGTTGTTGAAAGCGTACCGGTTGATGTATAGTGCAAAGGTGATGGCTGAAATTTATGAAGCAAACCGTTCCATTACAAAATATGTTCATTCCACTTCCCGTGGTCATGAAGCCATTCAGTTAGCTACGGCTTTTCAATTACAATCATTTGATTGGGTTAGTCCTTATTACAGAGATGAAAGTTTATTGCTGGGAATGGGATGGACACCCTATGACCTTATGTTGCAATTATTAACTAAGGCTGATGATCCATTTACCGGAGGCAGAAGTTATTATTCACATCCTAACTCACGTGCTGCAGATAAGCCAAAGATCATCCACCAAAGCAGTGCAACAGGCATGCAAGCCATACCAACTACCGGTGTGGCACAAGGGCTTTTATACCTGGAGAAAATAAATTCAGACAAATTAGTAAAAGGAATTAATGGTGAGCTTCCAGTAGTAATTTGTTCATTAGGCGATGCCAGCATAACAGAAGGCGAGGTAAGTGAAGCATTTCAGTTTGCAGTATTAAAGGAACTGCCCATTATTTACCTGGTACAGGATAATGATTGGGGTATAAGTGTAACGGCAGAAGAGGGCAGGGCTATGGATGCCTATGAATATGCAGAAGGTTTTAAAGGGTTAAATAAAATAAGAGTTGATGGAACTGATTTTTTTCATAGTTATGATACAATGAAAAAAGTTGTCAATCATGTACGTGAGCATAGAAAGCCCTGGTTGGTGCATGCAAAAACATCTTTATTAAATCATCATACAAGTGGTGTACGTAAAGAATTTTACAGAAGTGAAGAAGATTTAAATAAGCATGCCATTGGTGATCCAATAGTTAAACTTCGTGCAGCACTTTTGGATGTTGTGAATGAAGATGAATTGAACAAAATGGAGGAAGCAGTCAGAAAAGAAATTACAGAACAATTCGATAAAGCTGTTTCCGCAAAAGAACCCGATCCTGCAACAGTGGGGGATCATGTATTTGCTCCAACAAAAATAGATGAAGAAGGAGGTGAAAGATCGCCAGCAGGAAAAGAAAAAGTTTTAATGGTAGATGCTGCCTTGTTTGCTATTCGTGAATTAATGGAAGAATTTCCTGAGTGTGTTTTATATGGACAGGATGTAGGAAAAAGATTGGGCGGTGTATTTAGAGAAGCGGCCACATTAGGAGAACAATTTGGTGATCATCGTGTTTTTAATACTGCCGTTCAGGAAGCATATATTATAGGTTCAACAGTTGGTATGAGTGCTGTTGGTGTAAAACCTATTGTAGAAGTTCAGTTTGCAGATTATATATATCCGGCATTTAATCAATTGGTAACAGAAATTTCAAAATCAAATTATTTGTCGTGCGGTAAATTTCCGGTTTCTGCTATTATAAGAGTTCCTACAGGAGCATATGGTGGTGGTGGTCCTTATCATAGTGGTTGTGTGGAAACAACTTTATTATCAGTAAAGGGAATTAAAATAGCATATCCAAGTAATGCTGCAGACATGAAAGGTTTAATGAAAGCAGCTTTTCATGATCCAAACACTGTTGTTATGCTGGAACATAAAGGTTTGTACTGGAGTAAAGTTGGAGGTACAGAAGATGCAAAAAGGGTAGAACCTTCCAAAGATTATATATTACCATTTGGTAAAGGAGCGGTTATACTGGAAGCAAGTAAAGAAGCTGTTGATAATGGGGAATCAGCCTGTATCATTACCTATGGTATGGGCGTGTATTGGGCTAAGGCAGCTGCAAAAAAATTTAACCGGCAACTTGAAATTATTGACCTGAGAACCTTATTTCCTTTAGACGAAGATCTTGTTTTTGAAACGGTAAAAAAACATGGTAAGTGTTTAGTACTTACGGAAGAACAACAACTAAATTCATTTGCAGAAGCACTTGCAGGAAGAATTTCAAATCATTGTTTTCAATGGCTGGATGCACCGGTAGAAGTGTTGGGAGCATTGAATTTACCTGCTGTTCCACTTAATACAGGGTTGGAATATGCCATGCTGCCCAATGCTGACAAGATTTCTGAAATAATAAAAAGATTATTAGCATATTAGAATGGATAACCTATAGCAAGATTGTATACTATATTTTCTTCTCTCCACTCACGTTTATTAAAACGAATATTATTTATGACCAATGGATTTTGTTCCCACGGTTTTCGTATAGGAAAAGCAACATCTAACCGTATAACAAACAGTTGAATATCTAACCTGAGACCTACACCTGCACCAATTGCCAGCTGACTTAAAAACTTACTTGTGAATTTAGCACCCGGTCGCCCTGTCCAGCTATCATCATTGTATAACCAAACATTACCGGCATCAATAAACAGAGCGCCATATAAAGGACCAGAGATACGTGGTCGTAATTCTGTATTAACTTCAAATTTTATATCGCCGGTTTGATCTGGTATATAAAGAGCTGATATGCCGGTATCTCTATATATACCCGGGCCTACAGAGCGGCTTCTGAAGGCTCTTACGCTGTTGTTACCACCAACAAAAAATTGTTTAATAAATGGAAGTTCAATTGAGTTTCCATATGGTAAGCCAAATCCAAGTATAATACGATTGGCCCATCTATTATTCATTCCAATTCTTTGGTAATACCGGCCATCACCTTCCAGTTTAATATATTGCGAAAAGGCGGCATTAAATAATTTAGCTGTATCGCCACTTTTAATATCTGCACCCATTATTAATCCTGCGATATTTCCTGAAAGATCAACCAGTCCATTTACAAAAAATGATTTTGGTTGGATAACTGATGATACGAGATCATTGTAAGTAAACTGGTATGTTGACCCTAATATAAATTGTCTTTCAGTGGCTCTTGCTAATGTTGGAAAAATTAATAGAGTGTCTTTATAAGCTTGTGTAACATTTAAAGGTTGTACATATGTAATGCTGATGGGGAACAATTCATTATTTCTTCTTGGATTTTGCCTCCATATATAACCATATTGTCCTCTGAATGAATTAAGGGTGTATAATTTTCTTTTATTTAAAACATCATATCCTAACCGCAGTTGAGTACGTGGTGCAAATGCTCCCTGGTTACGTACGTCATAAAAAGGAACAAGAAATTTTGGAAGTGTGAGAGAGGCCTCTGCACCGGTTCTGTAAGTATTAAAACCTTGTAATGCTCCTGATCTTTGTATTTCAGAACCTACATACACATTAAATCTTAACTGCTCACCACCTCTAAAATTATTCCTGTTAAACCAGCTAAAAGTAACTTCTGACCCTGTGAAATTATTTGTTTTTGTTGTTCCAGTAATTTCTGCTCTTAGTGTTCTTTTTGGTAAAGCTGTTAAATAATAATATGTATTTAACCTTGGCGTATCTAACCATGTTGTTGGTTCAAACCTGTTTTTTACAAACTTGAACAAATTCATATTAATAAGGCGGTTCAGGGTTTGGTTATGATCTGCACGATTATACACTTCTCCTTTATTAAACTGCATATTCCGGGCAATCATTCTTTGTTTGTACTTGTTGTCTTTATCAATAATATAATAATCCCGAAATAATATGGCATCAGCTTTATTGGTATCTATCCTGGCAGTTGCCAAATTATAATCTGCATAAATATATACATCATTAATAAGGTATATCTGCCTCGCAGAAGGTGGTATATCAGGCTTTATGGTTACATATAAATCCACCTGGTTTTCTCCGTTTGTACTGTCTGCTTTTATTAATAAATAATCAGGATTAAAATAATAAAACCCATGTTCTTTTAAATAGGCATCAATACGAACACGTTCGCCTTTTATAAGATCAAGATCGAAAGGAGCGCCAATTTTTAATAAAGTTTCATTTACAGTTTGGTTAATATGCCTTTCAAGGTCAGTACTGTCAGCAGGAAAAACAACTTTTGCAATCAAGTATTGTTCGCCTGTTGTTGCTTCGTATTCTGCTTTAGCTTTTTTCTTTTTTACAATAGTATCCCCGGTTACTGAAGCATTAAAAAAACCTTTATTCTCTAAAAAAATCGTAAGGTTTTCAATATTATCATTCAAATTGACTTGCGATAAAAGTGCAGGTGGCTCACCCCATTGATCCCGTAATTTTCCAAAAAAAGAGCCGGGCTTAGCATTATAAAACAAATTATAGATCTGCAACTTGAACGGAATTCCTAAAAAACGGGAATTAGGTTTAGGTGCCGTTACGCCTTTTAAATCTTTACGAAGTGTTTTTTTTAAACGCTTGGATACAGATGAAGGTGCTTCTACATCAACACTGGCACCGGTGTATAAAGCATCATTATCAGGAATATTTTTTGTTACGCTGCATGCAAATAAAAAAAAGCAGCAACAGGCTATAGTAGTTATATTATTTGCTTTCCTCAACATTTTCTTTTCTATGTTTATTAGCTTCTTCCAATCCCTTAATGTTAGCTTTCTTTCTATTAAAAATTTCACTGAAACTATTGAAGTCGACATTAATGCTAAATCCAATTCCGGTTTCTATAATATAACCCTGAATAACGCCTTCATATTCATTTCTTCTGTAGGCTCTCAGCATATACCTGCCATCCTTACTTAATTTATAATTTACTGAAAGATCACCTATTATATTATTAGCGTTAGGATTAGCAGCAGGATTGCCACTCTGATCACCATCCAGGCCAAACTGCCTTCCTAATGTTACAGTAAGCCTGTCATTTAATAGTTGTTTACTTACCTGTACATTTAAATCAGTACGTGTTCTTCTTTCACCGGTTAAATAATCATCTGTAGATTGAATTCCGAAATTGACATCTACGCCATGAATTAATCCGGCAGCCAATTGGTTTAACTGATCGGTTAAAATTCTGCTTACACTTTGACGTGCAAAATCAGAAGCACTGAATCCTTCTCCACTGCTTTGAAAAGGATTTTCCTGTATAAATCTCCCAAGTAGCAGCAATGCAAAAACCTGCTTATTTAATTCTGATGGTTCCTGCCTGAGTTGTTGCAATCTAATATCCACTATCTGTATCACAGATTGATCAACTACATAATTTCTATCGGGAAGTATAATATCAAAATCTATTTTGGGAGTCATTAACTCACCTGTCAGTTGAAGGTGTACTTCAAACGGAAGCTTTTGGAGAAAATAGGAATTTCTTAAAGCTATTTGAGAAGCCTGTAATTGATCCTGCACCAAATCCAGCGGTGCTGTATTGGCAACATAAA
>JACDAZ010000066.1 GCA_013695175.1 Flavisolibacter sp.
TGTTCACTTTGCACCGGGTCCAGGTTTTTCTGTTGATCGCTGTAATTCTGAACTGTTTTTGGATGCAGGTGGAGTAATTTAGCCAGGCTTTTGTTAGGGATTTTAGCCGCCTGGGCAAAGCTGTAAAAGATGCGGGGTTTTACACCCTTGCGGGCAGAGTAAACAAGTGCCAGATCGTCGTCCAGTTTTAAGTTTGGAAGTATTTTACAAAATGCACTCATGCAGTCAAAAATTAGAATTTTTTCAATGGTAGAAGTGAAAATTTTCAATACTGTATTTTATCTTATTCCTCTTATAGGAAGAACCTTATACATAAATACACTTTTCAACCCTAAAACATCGAATGCAGGTAAAACGCTGCTGCAGTAAGAATCCACCCTTCCTTATAGATCATAATAAACTACCTACTGCACTTACTACAGCCACATCAACAAAGCGGTTTGAAACCAGAACAGGGAAGGTATAAGCAGAGACAGTTTGTATATTTTGAAAACACGATAATCTTTTTAGAATGGTTGATTAATTGTGTTCTGTTCATCGGAATTACTAAAGATCAAGTTTATATTCTGTCGCTGAGATTTGTTCTTTTGCTTACGTGTTGCCGGTTCGTGTGTAGCTTTATAATTGATTGTAGATGTCTTTGCGGTGACCAATTTCACGTACATCTACCAATAAAATAATATCATCAATGGCATAAATGATGCGGTAATTACCAACCCTGGCTCGCCATAGATTTTTATAACCCTTTAATTTTTTATGACCCGGTGGACGAGGATTTTCTTCCAGGGATTTAAGAACGCCTACTATCATCTCTATCATACGGACAGGAAGCTTTTGAAGCTCTTTTTCGGCACTCTGCGTTACTACAACCGTGTACCGCTTCATTTCAGCTTACCCTTTTTTTTCAGCCCTTTAATCACTTCATTCAGAGGTTTTCTTTCCTCGTCTTTTCGGGATTCCGCAATAATCCCATCGATCAGATCTTCTATTTCTTCATCATATTTTTCCAGCAATTTCAAATCTATCTGAACCGCCACTTTTTTATTGCTTGCATCAGTAACATAATTCACACCTTTCATAATCGTATTCATTTGTAACAAATTTAGTTTTTCCTTTTCATCCAAAAGCATGATGTTTTGAAGCTGGTCGATTAAGCACTCCATTTTTCTTTCTCCGAGGAATCTCCCGCTTCAGCCTCTATACTTATTTCACCACCTGCGGGGACTCATCGATTCATTTTATATTAATCTAATAACAACAAAGGCAGAATGTCCGGGTAATCTTTTACCGGGTAGCAACTTACGGAAATCAAATCAATATGATACATCCGGATTATAAAAGTGGCTTTTAAATAAAGAGAGAGAGAAATAAAATTTAAATAACTGTTGTTGTAGATTTACAAATAAATTTCACTCATGAACAGAAGAACTATAAGCAAAGGCACCTTATCCATCATTCTTGCAGTGTTATCAATAGCTTTAATAGGTTATGCTATTTACAGGTCAACTGATGTAAGGCAAGTAGTGGCAGGACCCGGTACTGAAACAGTTTACGGTGAACCCCAGCATGGTTTAATATTAGGATTGTGTATTATTGCCGGTATATGTTTACTGGGAATTGTGTTGCTTTTTCAGGATAAAAGCCTAGCTGTTGACGAAGTAGTAACGAAAGAAGAACCAAAAACATTTACACGCACAGCCTCCAATTATCCCCGATAAAATTTTAAAAACTAATAAAAAAAGCGACGCAGATGCCTCGCTTTTTTAGTTATCAGAAGTTACTTTAAAAACTGTTTGTGTTGCGAGTACCAGACAATTTTTCCATCTTTTACCAAATTATCATCCTGGTAATAAGCAGAATCTACTTTTCCATTTTTATTGGTGGTGATCTCTTTATACCATATCCCAATAAAATCTGCATTTTTATCACTACTGTGGCTTTTACGCCAGGCATCAACTGTTATCTGAACAGAACTCAGACTATCACGGCTTTTTGACCATCTATCCATTAACTCACCTTTTGTTCCTGAAAACTTGAAACCATCCCATGCAAGAAAAGTAACAGAATCAGCTAATGTTTCTGCAAGCTTTGTCATGTCACCAGTTTCCCAATTTTTATATGAATTTAATACTGTCAATAAAACCTGGTCAGAAACTTCATCTGTCCAATCAGAAGAATAAGCCGCCGTATAAGGCAGTGAAACTGGTGTGGTTGATTTTACAAGTACATCTTTATCTTCTGCATTTGCAGAATCATCTTTACAGGAAATAAGCAATAGCGAAATGCTGAAAAGAAATAAAATCTTTTTCATTTTTAAATTGTTTTGGTTGATTAATAAAAAGAGTAGGAAGAAAAGGTCGTCAGAGAGTAAGCAGCTAATGAAGAGGTAAGGTACATGATTTTATAAGCAATAAATTTTTTAATTGTTGATTTATTTAAAGCTTTTACTTTGCCCATTGCAATTTTTGCTGCAGCTAACAATTATGCTTTTATATATTTTATTTGTATTAGGTTTTATTGTTTTAATAAAAGGGGCCGATCTTTTGGTTGACGGTGCTTCGTCCATTGCTAAAAAACTGGATGTTTCTGATTTAATTATTGGACTAACGGTTGTTGCGTTTGGTACGTCTGCTCCTGAATTATTTGTAAACCTGTTAGCCAGTATTGATGGCAATACAGACCTGGCAATAGGAAATATACTTGGAAGTAATATTGCCAATATTCTTTTAATACTGGGTGTAGCATCTATTATTTATCCTATTACAGTTCAAAAAAGCACTATATGGAAAGAAATTCCATTTAGTTTATTAGCAGCATTGGCAATGGGAGTATTAGCTAATGACAGGTTAATAGATGGAAAATCATTTTCAGAACTAAGCCGGAGTGACGGACTTATTCTGTTTGGGTTCTTCAGTATATTTTTATACTACATAGTTGAAGTAGGAAGAAAAACTGTAAGCACTAAAGATGATGAAGTAAAACAACTGTCAACACTAAAATCAATTGTATTTATTTTAATAGGATTGATTGGATTGGTTTTAGGAGGTAAATGGATTGTTGATGGGGCCATTGCAATGACCTCCGATTTTGGTGTGAGCCAATCTTTTGTAGGATTAACTGTTGTTGCTATTGGAACATCATTACCGGAGTTAGCCACTTCCGCAGTTGCTGCATATAAAAAAAATACAGATATAGCTATTGGCAATGTTGTCGGTTCAAATATTTTTAATATTTTATGGATACTTGGATTAAGTTCTGTTATTAAACCCTTGCCATTTAGCCCCGCTAATAATACCGATATATTAATGACAATTGTAGCGAGTGTATTATTGTTCTTTTTTATTGGAAGAAATCATTCATTACAAAGATGGCAGGGAATTATGTTCCTGTTGATTTATATACTATACACCATCTACTTATTTATGTACCGGTAAAACAGATTATAGAGAAGATAATATTTCTTCTATGTTTATTTGTTTCAGGTAAGTGTCCAACTGCTTTGTATTTTTAAAACTACTTACCCGAGTTACTACGTTAAAATGATTATGGCGATACACTTCAACATAAAAAGAACCTACCTGGTATAATTGTACAGAGCAAAATTTTTCTTCACGTTCTGCAATTAATTCTCCCTTCACATCAACTATATCAGTTTGTTCTGATTCGTGTTTGGATTTGAATTGATAGAGTGTCATAATAGCAAGTATGTGTACTATAAAGTTATAACATAAAAAAGGCAACACTGGAATAAAACCTCTAAAGTATTATAATTTAAAAATCATAACCTACTGCAGCAGTAATCATTACCGGTAGCTATTGATGAGCTTCATGGATGCAAAGCAAATCATTTAATATATTCACAGTAAGCTTATCTTGGCTTCTATGGCACAAAATTTTCTTTTATGTCGTTTTTAAGCCCTTATGAAAAAAAGAAAATTTTATTCCAGGCTGGACAATTTCACAGCAACAAAAGATCGATCACAAAAATTTCGTGTGATGGTGCTTGTCTTATTACCTCAGCCATCATTATAGCTTTTATTGCACTTATAACAAAGGCAACTGAATCGTAATTTCTATTCAACTTCTTTAAGAATGAAAGGACATAGCAATGATATAATACATATCCTTCAATATTACAACATAGAATTTTGTCAAGTGAACGATAAACAACTGTATTCTAACTAATAGTGGATAAAAAAAATAAAAATTATTTGCAACTTGCGCCCCATAAACCAATCCAATGAACAGCCTTTTTACTACTCAATCCATTAAAAGCATCGTAAAACTTTTTGCAG
>JACDAZ010000102.1 GCA_013695175.1 Flavisolibacter sp.
CAATTATTAAACCTTGAATGCTCAGATTCCATTTTATCTTAAAATCATGATGCCGCTATTCCTTATTATACTGCACTTGCAAATGCAAAATTGAAGGGAGATGACTATAAAGATATATATCCAATACTTGTTGATTATTATGCAAAAAAAGGTGATGATGTAAATAAAAAGAAATACCTGGCAATCGGGCAGGAATTATATCCTGAAAATACGTACTGGGTACAATCACAAATTGCAGAAGCAGGAGATGATAAAGCAAAATTGTTTGCAAAATACCAGGAACTGATAAAGGAAAACCCTCAGAGCTATGAACTGGCTGTTGATTATGGAGTTGAATTATTTAACTACGTGTACAACCAGAACAAACCAGCTGATTACGAAGTGAAATTAACTGAGCTGGGTAATGCATTAAAAAATGCAATTGCTATAGATGCAAACCAGGCATATCCAAACTTTATTATGTCGCAGCATATCTCTAACCAGATATATGATATGCAGCAAGTTTACAATGGCTTAAAAGGAACTAAACCTGAAGATGTAAAGAAAAAGCAAGACCTGAACAAGCAAATAGAAGCAAGGTTTGAAGAACTTTACCTGTATTCAAATAATGCTCACCAGATCTATGCTAAAAACGCTGAATTAAAGCCGGGTGAAAAAGCAAACTTCAGGATTGTTACCAACAATATGATTGATTATTACAAGATGAAGAAGAATACTGAAAAAATAAAAGAATTGGAGTCTAAGCTCACAGCTATGAAATAACCATTTTTTAAATTATAAAAGTGCCGGCTCTGCCGGCATTTTTTTTATTATTTATTTAAAGGAATTATAGATTAATCAAAAGCCATGTAATATAACCACCGGCTATAGCAGCAATAATGGCAAGTACCAAAGCCCTGATAATTACTGTTGCTGAGGGGGAAGAAGATTTTTTTGAGGTAAAGCTGTATTTAAAATCCGATACATGGGGTTCCTGATCAGAAACAGAGTTTTCATTAGCTGCGTTATGAGTAGGCTTGCTTTTTAATCTTTGTTCAACTTCACGTTTACCTTTATCTGTTATTTTCCAGCTGTTCAAATCATCAAATTCATAGATCCATTCGTTCCAGATAAAATTATCAATATGAGGTCTTAACTCAAAAACATCGAATTCTTTAAAGATATCTTCCGAGGTTACAGTTGTGTTTTTATTGTAGAAATATTTTAATAAAGTGTCTTTATCTATCATAAGCAGGTGGTGAGACTACTAATATAAACTTTTAGTTGGTTTATTAAAAATGATTTAGTTCTATTAAGCGAAGCTATTATGCTATATTATTTTACTCAGGTTAGCCGGTGACAGGGATAAAAATCTTATGTTTTCTTTTTAAAGATTTTTATTGTAGGGCGGAAGTAGTGGTGGTGGCTGTTTTATTTTTTCTCAAATCAGCGTAGCATCGGCTTTGCCGAATAATCATTTCTTCATAGAAATGAAAAAAGCTTGCTGCAAATATTATTAACCAACATGGAACAGTTAATTATATTGTGCAGAATCGAAAACGTTTTGAGTTTGAAGATTGGGCTGACTTTGTTGGTTTTTCATTTCTTTTACTTCTTTGCGTAATTGGAATACCTCTCTTTCTATATTTCTTATATTGTTTATATACAGCGTTAAACTTCCAATAGCAGATATAATTGCAATGGTTGAAACGATGATATACAAATTGTCTTTTATTTCTGATAATCTATAGGCTCTGCCTTGTTTTAAATATTTCCTTTCAGAAAAAGCCACAAAACCTTTTTCCCATGCACATAAAAAACCCGTTTGACCTGTTGCTTTACAATAAAGTGCTTCTTGTGAAAGAACAAGTGTTGATTCTAATTCTCGTACACGTTGAGGCTTTATATTTAGTTGCTTACCAATTTCGTTAACGTGAATAGATATGTCTTGACATGGAATTGGATTCTTTTTGCCTCGGAGTTCTGCCTTTTTAGCAAGAAGTATTTCTAAAATTTTATGCTTATGTCTATCTTCTTTTGGAACAAACATTATTAAGTTTTGGCTTTTACTAATAACAATGAATCTACAAATTATATCACGCTTCTTACCAACCAGTAAGCGACCTCTGTAACTTCCAAGAGTGGGATGGCTAAGAAAAAAATAAAACATGCCTTGTGCCTGTTTAACATAAAAACTACGTTATAGGCGTAGCGTGTCGCCTTCAGATACATTGCGATTTATGAAGGATATAATTTCTTGTTCCAAGCTGTGTTCTCATAAATCGCAACATATCTAAGGGCAACCATCACGCAAATTAAATTATAGTAACTGGTAAGTGAATACGATAACGTTTATTATGTTACTCAGGTTAGCCGGTGACAGGGGCAATGTTTTGTATGTTTTTTTTCACAAAACTTGCGAAGGGAGGGAGTAGCGTTGGTGGCTGTTTTATTTTTTTCTTAATCAGCGGAGCATCGGCTTTGCCGAATAATCATTTTGAAAAAATGAAATAAGACTGCATTAAAAAAGAACTATTTATGATTTGCGGTATCTGTTTTCAAAGGGAAAATTATCTGACCTTTCTGCATTTGCAGCAAACTGTCTTTTGATTTCATTTGCTGTTGCAATAGTTGCATTAACTGTTGTTGCTGCCTATCTTCTAATCTTTGATTAATTAAAGACACTATAGTAACCAAAGCAGCTAAACCTGCAAAGAGAGGAGACCACAAATTATTTCGTCTTGAAGAAACATTTGTTTTTATTACACTTTCCATTTGCTGTTCATTAAGTATTCTTACTCTTTCTTCCGCTGCAAACTTTGCCCCATATCCACCTTTATTAATAAAAGAAATGCCTTCAGATGTGAGGAAATGATTATGAGTTCCTTTAGGGTCTTTTGTCATATAACCATCTAATAGTAATTGATTTTGTGCGACTTCATATAAATCACTCATCGCTTTTAATTGCATGTTCTCATCAAACCAAATCCCGTTCATTATGTTGAACTGAGGAAGTATAGAATCTATTTGCTCGAAATAATCTCTGTTTCGATCGTAAGTTGACATAAGAATTAGTGAGGACATAAATTTAGGAAAGACTTTTACCTCACCACGCTTTTCACTTACCAGT
>JACDAZ010000115.1 GCA_013695175.1 Flavisolibacter sp.
CAGTATGTCCAGCATAATTTAATTGCGCAGCAGCTGCAAGACCTGCTGGGCCAGAACCAATAACAGCTATTTTTTTTCCGGTACGAACTACTGTAGTTCTTGGCTTTACATACCCTTTATCAAATGCAATCTCTATTACATGTTTTTCTATTTCCTCTATGGTAACTGCCGGCTGATTGATACCTAAAACGCAGGCACTCTCACAAGGTGCAGGACATATGCGTCCGGTAAATTCAGGAAAATTGTTGGTAGAAGAAAGGATCTCATATGCCTCCAGCCAGTTTTTCCTGTAAATAGCATCATTGAAATCAGGAATCAGATTACCTAACGGGCAGCCGTTATGGCAAAAAGGAATGCCGCAGTTCATGCACCTTGCCGACTGCTGATTTAATTTTTCTTCCGAATATCTTTTTACAAATTCATTGTAATCATTCACTCTTTCACTGGCTGGCCGCTTTTGAGGCAGCTCTCTCTCAAACTCTAAAAACCCTGTGTACTTACCCATGTTTTCGTTGAAGTTTTTTTTGCTTTGTAATTTTTTTGTTACCGGCTGTAGAAGTATTATCAGCTTCTGTTGTGTCACTCACTTCATCGTTCAGTTCATTATTCATCTTCTTTCAAAACACAATCCTCATTTTTATCTTCCCACTTCTTCTTTTACCTTCAGTGAATTTTTTATGATCTGCTTATAATCCTTAGGAAATACTTTTATAAAATTCTTCAGCTGGTTTTCAAAATCACTTAATATAAACTGAGCAACAGTGCTTTTTGTAAATTGATAATGCAGTTCAATTTTTTCTTTCAGTTCAGCAGCGTCATCAGCATCAACAGGATCCAAGTCAACCATTTCTAAATTGCACAATTCGGAAAAGTTTCCTTTTACATTGTATACGTAAGCTATTCCTCCGCTCATACCGGCAGCAAAATTTCTTCCTGTATCGCCTAAAATTACCACACGTCCACCGGTCATATATTCACATCCATGATCGCCTACACCTTCCACCACCGCATGTGCTCCTGAGTTTCTTACTGCAAACCTTTCACCTGCTTTTCCTCTTATATATGCAGTACCCGATGTAGCGCCATAAAATGCCACGTTACCTATAATTATATTCTCTTCAGGAACAAAACCTGCATCAGCAGAAGGATAAACGATAAGTTTCGCTCCGGATAAGCCTTTACCAAAATAGTCGTTGGCATCCCCTTCCAGTTCCAGTGTTACACCCTTAGTATTAAATGCTCCAAAACTTTGTCCTGCTGTTCCGGTTAATTTAATGTGAATTGTATCTTCTGGTAATCCTTTTGAACCGTATTTTTTTGAAATTTCATTACTAAGTATAGTACCTACTGTTCTATCTGTATTTAATATAGGAAAGGAAGCAAAGGATTTTTGTTGATGATCCAATGCAGGTTTGGCTGCTTTTATCAATTTCCAATCCAGCACATTACCTAAAGCATGATCCTGATCTTCCTGCTTATGCAGCCCATAATATAATGAAGAAGGTTCTTTATATAGAATAGGAGAGAGATCTAACTTGCTGAACTTCCAGTGCGTAAGGTCTGCTTTTGCTTCCAGGCAATCTACCTGTCCTACCATCTCGTCTATAGTTCTAAAACCAAGTTCAGCCATAATTTCCCTTAACTCCTGTGTAATGAACTTAAAGAAGTTCACTACATGCTCAGCATCACCTGTAAAGCGTTTACGTAGTTCAGGATCTTGTGTAGCCACACCTACAGGGCATGTATTTAAATGACATTTACGCATCAATATACATCCTTCTACCACCAGAGCAGCAGTAGCTATACCCCATTCTTCTGCACCCAGTAAAGTGGCAACGGCAATGTCTCTTCCTGTTTTTAATTGTCCGTCCGTTTGCACCACTACGCGGTTACGTAAATTATTTTTTACCAGTGTTTGGTGTGTCTCCGCCAATCCCAGTTCCCACGGCAAACCGGCATGTTTTATAGAACTTAAAGGAGAAGCACCTGTACCGCCATCATGCCCTGCTATTAATACCACATCAGCTTTTGCTTTTACTACACCTGCTGCTATGGTTCCTACACCTGCTTTTGATACCAGCTTAACGCTGATGCGGGCTTGCCTGTTGGCATTTTTTAAATCAAAAATCAATTGTGCAAGATCTTCAATGGAATAGATATCATGGTGTGGCGGTGGAGATATTAAACCAACACCCGGTGTAGCATGCCGCACTTTACCTATCCACTCATCTACTTTATGTCCGGGTAGCTGACCACCTTCACCAGGCTTTGCACCCTGTGCCATTTTAATTTGTAACTCATCAGCCATTGTTAAATAGTGGCTGGTAACACCAAATCGTGCAGACGCTATTTGCTTGATAGCAGATCTCATTGAGTCTCCATTGGCTAGTGGCGTATATCTTATTTCATCTTCACCTCCTTCACCTGTATTGCTTTTGCCACCTATACGGTTCATAGCAATAGCCAATGTGGAATGTGCTTCATGTGAGATTGAGCCAAAGCTCATAGCGCCGGTGGCAAACCTTTTAAATATATTTTCAGCCGGCTCCACTTCGTCTATGATTATAGAAGGTCTGGTTCTTTTAAACTCAAACAAGCTTCTTAGTGTGAATGCTTTTTTACTTTGATCATTTACCAGCTTCGAGTACTTTTTAAATGTACTGTAGTCGTTTAAGCGGGTGGAATACTGAAGCAGATGAATTGTTTGTGGATTAAACATATGCGCTTCACCTTTACGCTTCCATTGATAAATACCACCTACATGTAAACGTTCAACCGGGATGGCTTTTTTAGCAAAAGCAAGTTGATGTTTAGCTAAAGCTTCTTTGGCAATCTCATCTAAACCCATTCCTTCAATTCTCGAAATTGCTCCTGTGAAATATTTATCAACAACAGGTTTATTGAGTCCAATGATTTCAAATGTTTGAGCACCCTGGTAAGATTGTAAAGTTGAAATTCCCATTTTAGAGAAAACTTTCAATAAACCATCTTTAACTGCTTTAATATAATTTTTCTTCAGCTGATCTACATCCTGGTGTGTATTAATTTTATTGGAAATTTTTAATTGCCGTATGGTGGATAATGCCAGGTAGGGATTGATTGCAGTAGCGCCAAAACCTATTAAACATGCAAAATGATGCACTTCCCATACATCTCCGGCTTCTATCACCAATCCTACTTTGCCACGGTAACCTTTTGCAATCAAATGGTGATGTATGGCTGCTGTTGCTAAAAGCGAGGGAATGGGTGCATGTTCTGAATCAATTGCCCTGTCAGATAAAATAATTACTTCAAATCCGTCTTCTACTGCGTCTACAGCATACCGGCACAGGCGGTCCAAACCTTTTTTTAGTGCCCCCGGTTTGCCATCATTTCTAAAATAAGTTTGAAGTGTTTTAGCCTGGAAAATACCTGTATCAATGCTTCTTATTTTTTCAAGCTCATAATTTGTAAGTACAGGATGTTTTAATGCTACACTATGACAGGCTATAGGGTCTTCAAGCAAAAGATTTCCATTGTTACCTAAAAATGTTGCCAGCGACATTACCATTGTTTCTCTTATAGGATCAATAGGTGGATTGGTAACCTGTGCAAATAATTGTTTGAAATAAGAGCTTAAATGCTGTGGCTCATCACTCAATACTGCCAATGGTACGTCGGTACCCATAGAGCCTATAGGTTCTTTACCTTCCAATGCCATTGGGCTGATGATGCTTTCCAGATCTTCGGTAGAATAACCAAAAACTTTTTGGTATTTAAAAACCTGGTCACCTTCCAGGTGAATGAACACTACCCTGGGTTCAGGTAATTCTTCAAGCCGTATCTTATATTTATTTAACCAGCCTCCATAAGGTTTTTGAGTGCAGATAGTTCTTTTCACTTCATCATCAGATATAATACGTCCTTCCTGCATGTCAACTACAAACATTTTCCCCGGCTGTAGTCTTCCTTTTTCTTTTATAAGCTTCGGGTCAATCGGAAGCACACCTGTTTCAGATGCCATAATTACTCTGTCATCAGTAGTTACGCAATAACGTGAAGGTCTTAATCCATTCCTATCCAGGGTGGCACCAATCATTCTTCCATCGGTAAAAGAGATAGAAGCAGGTCCATCCCAAGGTTCCATGAATGAAGCATGATATTCATAAAAAGCTTTTTTTACTTCATCCATTTGCTCATGTCCATCCCATGCTTCAGGTATCAGCATCATCATAACATGAGGTAAGGAACGACCGCATAAAGTCAGCAGTTCTATCATGTTATCAAGGCAGGCAGAATCAGACTGTCCCGATGTGATTACCGGAAGCAGCATGTCCATTTCTTCTTTAGAAAAATAAGGGGATGTAAACCCTTTTTCACTGGTACGCAACCAGTTTAAATTTCCCTGTAACGTATTTATTTCACCATTGTGTGCAATAAATCGGAATGGCTGGGCCAGCTTCCATGAAGGAAATGTATTGGTTGCGAAACGAGAATGAACCAGTCCAAAAGCTGATACTAACCTCTTGTTATTCAGATCAGGAAAATAATGCCTTACCTGCATGCTTGTTAGTTGCCCTTTGTATACAAGAGTTTTGTAAGATAAAGAGGCAATATAAAAACCTATCTCGTCTTCTTTGATGGAGTTATTAATTGTGTGTGAGGCATAATTGCGCAGAACAAATAATTTTCTTTCAAAATCATCACGATTATTGATATGGTCGGGGCAAACGATGAATACATGTTCCATCTCAGGTTCTACAGATAGTGCTCTTTCACCAATATCATTAGCATTAACAGGCACTTTTCTAAATACCAAAACCTCCAGCCCCAGTTTTTCAGCACAGCGATTGAATATTTCACGGCATTCTTCTTTCAACCGTATGTCTTTGGGAAAAAATATAACGCCAACACCATATTTACCAAAAGATGGCAGGTGTACACCTAACCTTTCACATTCATCAAAGAAAAACTCATGTGGCATTTGAACCATTATACCGGCACCATCGCCTGTATTGTTTTCGCAACCACAGGCGCCTCTGTGCTCCATGTTTTCTAAAATGGTAAGCGCATCTGATATGATCTGGTGAGATTTATTTCCTTTGATATTAGCAACAAAGCCAATACCGCAGGCGTCATGTTCAAAAGCTGGAGAATAAAGACCAGTACTTGCCATAATACAATTCTAATAGTAATAAAAATGATTTTACTTAATTGTATAGCAAGCCATGCTGATGAAATATACATATAAATCATTACTTTCAGCTGTCTTACCTGCTGTTGTGGAAAAACATAGGATAAATAAATATGCAAATCAAACGCAATTGAAAATATACCGACGATCAGGAATAACGCAGCTTAAAGATAAAAGACCCATTAAAATATAAAATCAGGTATAGATTCCACAGGTACATTTCAGGGTCTCTTCAGCCATCGAGCATTTACAAATATTTAGTTTTAAATAAGTAAGCCAGAAGAAGATCGTATTTAAAAACCTTGGTGGCGGAGGATACATGGTGATTAATTGTTTATGGTAATGCATGAGTTCAACCAGTATATCCACATCATCTGTCGGCCTGGCTTCTCCAGAAGGCCGGTCTGCATATAAAGCGACTGTTGCCCCACCTACAAATACCACCTCATCGGCCAGCTCCTCCAGTGCATCGTAAAACAACCTTTCTTCTGTTGATACTTTCCTGCTCATAAAATTGCTTTTTTCAAATTACCAGTCGCCATTTTGAAGTCTCTATGTCGATGAGAGCCTTAATATAAATCTTTCAGAACCCTCACTGGGCTTGCATGTTAGCGGAATGAGGGGATTGTCTTTTATGGTTCGATAAGTTTTATTTTTAAAGGACTCGTTGATACAAATAATTGAAGTTGCAGGAAAAAAACGCTTTCAATTCAATTAAAAGACAAAAGGTTAAAGGACACGAAAATCTTTAAATTATATAACTGTCGCTTGTTATTGTGTAACAGAACAACTAAAGTTTTTAAACAACTTTACGGGCTGATGTAATGCTCAAAAATTGTTTAAAGCTGATTTAATTCGTTTTAATTCTTCTTCAACACTTCGAAGCTTAGGTCAGGTAGAATTTTTCGTTAAAACACCCAAGCATTAAAAAGCGACTATGAAGACTAATGGTTACCAAATCAATATGAATAGATATTCAGAAGCAGAATTAGTAAAGGCCCTAATTGACAAAAACATGGCAGCATTTAGCTACCTGTATGATAATTATTCGGGGGCTTTGTTTAAAGTAATTAACGGGATTGTTACTGACTTACACGAAGCTGAAAATATTTTGCAGGAGGTTTTTATTAAGATATGGAAGGGCATTGACAGATATAATGTGCTTAAAGGACGACTGTTTACCTGGATGCTTTCAATTACTAAAAATGTGACCATTGATACTTTGCGTTCAAAAAACCATAATCAGCAAAAAATAACAGTAGAAATAGATAAGGTTACCTTATTACCAGATAATGAAATAAACCCTTACCTGAAATTTGAAGATGCAGAATTGAAAAATGTAATTCTCAAATTGAAACCTAACCTTAGAGTTTTAATTGAACTTAATTATTTTTATGGCTATACGCAAATTGAAATAGCACGTTTACTAAAAATACCACTGGGTACTGTTAAAACACGAATAAGAAAAGCTAATGAGGATTTAAAAGAATTATTATCGTCCAGCTACTTAAAACCTACAACTTCTTTGTTGCAGAAATTCGTTTAAGATAATTCTCACCTAATAAGAAATGACCGTTCAACAACCCTTTATATTAGTAGTTGATGATGATTCTGATGACAGTGACCTTCTTTGTTCTGCATTAGAAAAAATTGGAGGTTTAAAAATAGAATGTATAGAATTTAGCTATGAGGTTATTTCTAAACTAAAATACTGCATAACACTTGGTGGTGAACTGCCGACCCTAATAATTATTGATTATAACATGCCTCGCATTAATGGACATGAGTTATTATTACTTATAAAAAATGAAGAACATTTAAAGAAAATTCCTGTGGTTGTTTATTCCACTTGTATAACTCAGAAAATGAATGAGATATTCACCTCTTTAGGCGCTGCAGGTTGTTATGTCAAATCAAGTAATTACACAGAGATTATAAA
>JACDAZ010000128.1 GCA_013695175.1 Flavisolibacter sp.
AAATTATCTTACTCTGGACCAGTTAACGATGTTAAACATCATTGCCAGCACAAATTGGCAACGTCCTATTTATTTTACATCAAGTGCTGCTGCCGATCAGTTAGGCTTCGGTCAATATTTACGCAAAGAAGGCTTATCATTAAGATTAGTACCGGCAATAAATGAATACCCTCAGCAAAATTGGTTGGTTGACCAGGCATTACGCGGCGGAAATATAAAGGATAACAATCTTGATGTAATGTATCGCACCTTAATGAATGATTTCGGTACAGGTGGTGCTAATAAACCGGGGGTTTATTTTGATGAAGAAAACAGGCGTCATTTATTATCAGTGAGAGCTGCATTTGCCGAAGGCGCAGGAAATCTTTCTGATAAAGGAAGAAAACCGGAGGCAATTCAACTATTAGACAGGGCCGAAAGTTTAATTCATACCGGCAATATGCCATATGCTATGGCCAGCAGGTATAACTCACATAACCAAACAGGACTCATGTATCTTGAAGCTGCTTATAAAGCAGGACATATGCAACTGGCAAATAAAGTAAGGACAGCTATATTAAAAGATCTTAATGATCAAAAAGCATATTATGATTACATGAAAAATGAAAAGGAAGCATTTTACAATTCTGTTTCAAGGGAAGCAGACATAAACAACTTCTTGTTCCAATTATTAGAAGCTCTTGATAAAAATTATAACCCAACAGCAACACTTGAACAGGCCCCCGGAAGGGCAGCCGATTCAACTGAATTAAGATAATACAACTCCCGCTCAGCGGGAGTTTTGTTTAACAAGAATTAATGAACAAAAAGAGCATAATTATTGTAGATTGTAATTACTATGCGTGGCTTCCACTTTTCAAAATTTGATCCTAACGCAGAAGGCAAATCAAAATTTGATCAATTGCTTGATTTGTTTATGCAATTACTTACTTACACCAGTGGCGATGTGGCAGAAGCATTACAATGGCTTAATGAATTAGATAAACAATATGAGCTTACTGGTGAAGAATATGGAATGGGAGATTTTATTGATGATCTCAAAACCAAAGGTTATATAACAGATGATGCACAAAAAGGTGAAATAAAAATTACACCTAAAACCGAACAGGGAATACGTAAAAAAAGCCTGGAAGAAATTTTTGGGAAATTAAAGAAATCAAGAACCGGCGAACACCAGACATATAAACCGGGTATGGGTGATGAAATCAGTCCCGACAGCAGGCCTTTCCAATTTGGCGACATGCTGGAGCAAATAGATTTTACCGAATCAATCCGCAATGCACAAATCAATCATGGGCTGGATCAATTTACAATGCAGGAAGATGATTTGCAGATCAGGGAAACTGATTTCAAAGCACAAACTTCTACAGTTTTAATGATTGATATTTCTCACTCTATGATACTGTATGGAGAAGACAGAATAACACCTGCTAAAAAAGTTTCTATGGCATTAAGTGAACTGATTACAACAAAATATCCAAAAGATACTCTTGATATTGTTGTGTTTGGAAATGATGCCTGGCCTGTGGAAATTAAAGATCTTCCTTATTTACAGGTTGGCCCTTATCATACCAATACAGTGGCGGGGCTGGAGCTGGCCATGGATATTTTAAGAAGAAGAAAAAATCCGAATAAACAGATCTTTATGATAACAGATGGCAAACCCACTTGCCTTAAAGTAGGAAAACGTTATTATAAAAACAGTTTTGGATTAGACAGGAAAATTACAAGCAGGTGTTTAAACCTGGCAGCACAGTGTAAGAAATTAAAAATTCCAATCACTACATTCATGATTGCTACAGATCCTTATTTACAACGATTTGTTCAGGAATTTACAGAAACAAATAATGGAAAAGCGTTTTTTGCCAGTTTAGACAGATTAGGAGCTTTCATATTCCGCGATTTTGAAAGCGGCAAAAGAAAAACAGTTTATTGAAAGTTTTACAACAACTAATTAAAGGATTCAATTAAATTTAAATTCTTTCTTCAAGAAAGAACAGGGAGGATAAATGGATATTAAAAGAATAAATACAATCAGGGAGTTAAAAGATATTGGTTATAAACCCAAATCTATAAAAGAAGAGATCAGGAGCAACCTTGTTCAAAAGTTAAAAGAAGGTGAAGAAACTTTTAGCGGCATCATTGGTTATGAAGACAGTGTAATTCCTGATGTAGAAAGAGCTTTGCTAAGTAAGCATAATATTTTGTTTCTAGGTTTACGGGGTCAGGCAAAAACGAGAATGGCCCGTCAAATGACAGAATTGCTGGATGAATATGTTCCTTTCATTTCCGGTAGTGATATTAATGATGATCCTTTCAATCCTATTTCAAAATATGCCAGGGATTGTATACTGGAAAAAGGTGACGACACTCCTGTTGAATGGCTTCACCGTAGCCAGCGTTACGGCGAAAAGCTGGCAACACCTGATGTAAGCGTTGCAGATTTAATTGGCGATATAGATCCTATAAAAGCTGCAAACCTTAGGTTGAGTTTCGCTGATGAAAGAGTCATTCACTATGGCATCATTCCAAAAAGTAACCGAAGCATTTTTGTAATTAATGAACTCCCCGATCTGCAGGCAAGGATACAGGTGGCATTGTTTAATATTCTGGAAGAAGGCGATGTACAGATAAGAGGTTTTAAGCTTCGCTTACCACTTGATATTTTATTTGTATTTACAGCCAACCCTGAAGATTATACAAACCGTGGATCAATTGTAACTCCTTTAAAAGACAGGATAGAAAGCCAGATATTAACCCACTATCCTAAAACTCTGGAGCATGCATTAGCCATTACAGAACAGGAAGCAGATATATCGCAGGAGCAAAAAGATAAGGTATCAATAAGCGATCTTTTAAAAAAATTAATAGAACAAGTTGCATTTGAAGCAAGAGCAAGTGAATTTGTTGATAAGAAAAGCGGTGTTAGTGCACGGCTTACTATTTCTGCATATGAAAATGCTTATAGCGCTGCAGAAAGAAGAAGTATATTGAACAAAGAAAAAAGTACACAGGTTTGGGTGAGCGATCTAATTGGAATCATTCCATCAATTACAGGTAAAATAGAATTGGTGTATGAAGGTGAACAGGAAGGTCCTTACCAGGTAGCCATGAATTTACTGGATAAAGCAATACGTAGCCAATTTGTTCAATATTTTCCCAATCCTGAACAATTAAAAAAACGTTCACCAAGAAAAGGTGAAAACCCACAGCCTGCAGATAATCCATATAAATCCATCAC
>JACDAZ010000163.1 GCA_013695175.1 Flavisolibacter sp.
CCCCTAATTTTACCTTTAGATTCCGGCCAAACATATTCTAAATCAGTTTGAAAATGCTTTTTCATAAAAGGATGAGAATGTGCAGTGGGAATGCCGTTTACCATGGCTGCCGGAAGCACAGGGAAAACATAGTGTAATCCATGCTCAATAAATTCCATGACATTGAGACGATAAACTGTTTTAGTATTATTGTTGAAAAAACCCGCCAAAGTACTTCGTGCCAGAGATTCGGAGATCTCAGACTGGCTGATATACAATTCATTGGCTAAATCTTTATATAACCAGGGATTGCTGTTTTTGGCAATAATTTTAAGGAGGATAACGATATCCTGTGGACGCATGCCATTGTGTTTTCTCATGACACAAATATAAAAATAATTCTCAAATTGCGAATTGCGAATTGCAATTAAAAATCTGTTTTGACAAGCTTTAGCTTGCCTTTAAATCTTTTTGTCAAGTTATTACTGGGCTAGATGATTCCAAATATTGGATAACCAATAATACATATTCACCTGATGAAATAGCCATCAGATTCAAACATAGGATAGTGACAAAACATTGTTTTCCTAATGGAAACGGAAGACATAGCCGGCTGATAGCTGATGAATAATCGGTAAGATTTTTAATCAACCGGTGTTTACCTGGGGAGCAGCAAACCTGATAAGTAGTGGTGAGGCAAGGGCAGCTTATCTTGCGGCGATCAGAACTGCAGATAAAGGGAACATAAAACCACTAATAATATTTGCAAGGTCATAAAATTGTTGTGTGGAAAAAAAAGCGCATGTAATCTGATTTATTACTTCACCTGATAAATCTTACCTTTTCCTGTTTTCAATAAATAAGTCTGCATTCTAATATCGCTTTCAATTCTCATTAATCTTTTATAAGTATTATAAGTTATCCAATTGGAATTAATTAAACACTCATAATTTTTTACACAAAATGGATTTGCTTTTACAAAAGAATCTATTCTAATAATTTGTTCTTTAATAAAACGATTAGACTTAATTTTTTAGAAAAATAATTTAAAGAATCAACAAACTGCTTATTTAAAATTGTGTCTTCGTAAAACCTGGGAATATATAAAGTAGTAGGATCTGATAATTCTCCATTTTTAAATTGAAAGGAAACATCTAAAACAATTAAGCTGTTAAACCTGGAAAAAAATGAATAAAAAGAATAAACATTTTTCGAGGATATTATCGGTTTTTTAAATCAGGGCCGGAAATTTGAATTAGTTCAACATGTATTGTGTCTAAAAAGGACAAACATTTTGAATGAAATTTTTTTTTTAATTCAATACTTAATAAAGTTCCTACTCATTTTTTGCAAGTGTTATATATGCGGTTGGGAACCACCATAAATTTGTTCCAAATGAAACCGTAACTATTTCATATCCCTCTTTGGTTTTTTCATTTAATATATTTTCAACATCTGTTACCAGGGAAGCAAGAGACCATATTGATGTTTTTGTGACTATTGAATAAGTTTTCATTATTATAATTGTAGTTGAATTATAATAAATATATATCTTAACATCTAAACAGGAATTACCGGTTATGTAATTATATTTTTTATCATGACCTTTCGAAGTACATTATTTAATATATTTCTTTGGCTTGCAGTTATTGGGTTTAGCATTTGGGTAAGGCGGTATTATTTTTAGATGTCTGTAATTGTTCCCATGTGGAGTGAATCACCTCCTGAATCTGTAAAAGAATTTTTTGGTGACACAAGTTTCAACAAACACATATTTAATTTTTTTGGTCCTCCATGAATGGCTGTATGAAATTTAACTGTATTTATAGCACTTATTCCTGGTTGGTACAGCAAGCTGCACAGGCAATATTTATTCATAACCCTAATAACAATAATTGTGGGAATAGTCTTTACTTTCACTTATATCTATCCTATAAATGAAATATTGATGACACAGGCTGGAGGAAGTAATTCAGCTAATGAAATTCAAAAAATGGTTGATCAATGGATATTTGCTGACAGAATGAGATTTGCAGTGATGTTTATAGGCTATATTTTTTACTGAAGGCCTTTAGGTTGCCAATACCCTAATTAGAAATCAGGAGAGTTTATTCAATTAAATGCTTTTATCTTCTGCTTTAGTCTGGTAGGCTACAAACTTATTATTTATATAATGTTCACTTGTGATGGTATAGGGATCGTGCCAGTTCATTTTAAATATATTTCCTAATCCGGCAATTAAATTATTTAATGAGGACGGTTTTGAATAAAAAAGATTGGCCCCATAACCATAAGAAGCATCAACATGTTTGGGCTGGGTTGAAGAACTAAATATTACAATCGGTAGTTTACTAAAATGTCTTTCAGACCTGATGTTCACAAGACAGTTTAATCCATCAATACCAGGCATATTTATATCAAGAAATAAGATATCAGGCTTATTGTTGGTGGTGAGAAGCTTCATCAATTGATCACCATCAGGTATTATAGTTATTGTTGCAGAAGGTAAAATTTGTTTTAAAACATCCTGGAAAAGTTCGCAGTCATCTGAGTCATCATCTGCAAGCCAAATGTTTTCAAAAACCGAAACTTGAGTTTCCATAATTTTTTCTTATTCGTTGAAAGGCATGAAACTTACGAAAAATTGATCTTTGAAAAGGAGGATTATTACTTTTCAGATAGTACTGTCATGCAAATATTAAACCGTACTTATAAGTCTGGGGCAAACGTCTGGATTTAACATAATTATGTTTAAAAAAAATGAAATTCTTTTCCTTGTATTCTCGAATTGGGGATTTAATAGAAATCCTTATTTCCCATAACGGAGCACCTGCCCCTGAATTGTAGCTTTTTGGTTAAATACTTCCATTCCGTTATTTCTTTCCCTTTATAATCTTGTTCAATTAATACAGTAAGATCTTCATTTGGAGTAATTACAAAGGATTCGTTTAATCCACTTGCCTGTATAAAAGCAAAATCAACAGTGGAATAGTTTTTTGCCACTTTTTTAAAATCGTTCAAAGAGAGTTTCACCTCAAATATTCGGTTCATAAGCAGTTTCTTCAACAAAAAGATACTT